>NZ_DAHVSH010000139.1:0-29818 GCF_027324685.1 Haloactinopolyspora sp. | reverse complement strand
TGGCGCCGGCCATCGTGGCGATCGAGTCGGAGTCGCGCCCGTAGTTGACCCCGCCGAGCACTGCGTCCCGCCAGTCACCGCCGGCGATGGCCGGCATGGCCAGCGCTATCGGCAGCTCCTCGATGGCATGCAGCCGGCTCGGCCGCCGGGCACCGAGGCCCTGATCGCGGTAGTCCTCCCCCACCGTGTCGTACGGCGCGACGGCCCGCCGGAGCTTGCCCGATTCGATGGCCTCGGTCCAGTGGCCGATGGATGCCGCGATCTCGAGCACGGCCTCGATCGCCGCTTTGGTGCCGTCCTTGGCCAGCCGCCCCGCGGTCGCGACAACGTCGTCGACGCTCGCCCGCGGTGCTGCGGCCGCGGCCACGCAGGCGGCCATGACACCGGCCGCTTCACGCCCGTACGACCATTGATGCGCACCTGCGACATCGATGGCCTCGGCGTACGCGGCATCGGGATCGGCAGCGTTCACGATGCCGATCGGAGCCATGTACATCGCCGCACCGCAGTTCACCGCGTTGCCCACGCCGGCCTCACGTGGGTCGGCATGTCCCCAGTGCAACCGCAGCGCGATGTACTTCTCGGCGAGGAACACCCGTTGCAGGGGCAGCGCCCGGGATTCGAGCTCGGGGATCCAGGTCTCGCGGCCGATCATCAACGGCACCAGACGTTCGGCGACGTCGTACGCGCTGAGGTGGGTCCGGGCCTGCTCATACACCTCGATCAGCAGATGGGTCATCAACGTGTCGTCGGTGACGTGCCCGTCGCCCTTGTGGTACGGCGCGATCGGGCGAGCGGTCTTCCAGTCCTCGAAGTAGGGGGGAACGATGCCCTCCACCCAGCCGCCCCAGCGCTGCCGGATCTGCTGCGGTGACCAACCCTCCGTCGCTCCCCCGAGTGCATCACCAACGGCGGCGCCGGTCAGGCAGCCGACCGCGCGGTCCACGAGCGCGTTATCGGTCACGAATCGCTCTCTCCCCTCCATGCGGCCAGCTGCCGCGCCAGTTTCACCAGATCTGTTCCAGCGAGGTCCCCCGTGCAACACCCCGCCAGCCATCGGCACCGGGCTACCCAACCGGCCGGCCAGGAGTCCGCACCGCAGGCCGCCCCGACCAGCGCACCGGTCAACGCCGGTGCGCTGTCGGCGAGCGCCGGCAGGCACACCGCCGCCGTCACCGCGTCGATCGGCGCCCCGCGCGATCGCTCGTTGACCTGTGCCAACGCGAGAGCGACCGGGACGGTTTGGGCCGCTGCCACGCCGTAGCTGTAGACGTGATCGACCAGCTCGGCGAGCGCGGGGACGGCTTCGGCGGGCGAGCCGGCCCGGGCGGTCGCTGCCAGCGCACGTTCGGTCGTCTCCGCCAGCAGCCCGTTCGACGGGAGCCGGGACGCAGCAGCGGTCCACGACGCCACGAGCGGCTCCCCCGCGATCAGCCGGGCGACCGTCTCGGCGATCACCTGTGCGGCGGCCACCCCGTCGTCGGCGTTGGTCACTTCGGCGTCCCACCCCGCCACCTGCGCGGCGCGTGCCGGGTCCGGAACGGCCGCGGCGATCGCGACCGCGCGGATCGCCGCGGCGTCGTCGAAATGATGCGGGTTGTCGTGCCCGCTGACGGGCGGATCGATGCCGCGCCGAAGCGAGTCGGCTGCGGTGGCGACGCTGATCCGGCCGCGAGGCAACGCTTCGTCCAGCGCGGCTCGGCGCCAGCCCGCGTGCACACCGGCGCGGGTGATCGGCCCGGCGGAGTCGAGCAGCCACCGGGCCGTCCACGCTGCCCATTCCGCGTCGTCGCTGGGCCCCAGTCGCAGCGGCTGCGTCGGCTGGTTCAACGAGAACGGCACCGGAAGCGTCGTGACCTGCTCGGTCTCGGAGAACTCCACCAGCTCGCGGTGCAGGCGACGAGTCCACGGCGGGAGCAGGTGCGCCCGGTGCCGCACCGATGGCCACCCCGCCGCGTCACCGATGGCCAGCCCGAGCAAGGCCCCGGCGACCCGATCTGGTTCCGTCCGAGCGCTCACGCCGAGACCCCCGCACGCTCGGTCAGGCGGTCAGCGAGGTCCAGCGGATGCCATCCGGCCACCACCGGCCCCAGGCACCGGCCGGACACCGGTCCGATGAGCGCCTGCCACGCCGCCGGGACAGCACCGAGCCCGCCATGAGCACCCGCCAAGGCGCCGGCGATGGCCGCGGTCGTGTCGGCGTCGCGCCCCATCGCCACCGCACCCGGGACGGCCGCGGCGAACTCGCCCTCGGCGGCGAGGAAGGCCGCGAACGCCAGCGCGATCGCCTCCGGGCCGAGGTCGGTCCACGGGTACTGCGACACCACGACGGCATCGAGCAGGGCAGCTGTGTCGCCGGCGTGGGCCACCGACGCCGCCAGCGACCGGGCCGTCCAGGAGTCGGCGGGAACGGCGCGCCGGGCATGATCGACGATCTCGCCCGGTTCGGCCCCGCCCATCGCCGCCGCCACCGCGGCGGCGACCGCGACGCCCGCGTGGATGCCTTCGCCGTCGTGGCTGACCGCTCCGTCGACGGCTGCCAGCCGCGCCGCTTCGGCCGGCTCTCCGGCGGCGAAGACACCGTGGACCGCTGAGCGCATCGCCAGCCCATCGCTCCAGGAGTGCAGGTGCCGGCCGCTGGCCGGTGGCCGGATTCCGGCGCGCAAGTTCTCCAGCGTTCCCAGCTCGCTGAATCCGGCGCCCGGGAAGCCCGCCCGGTCGGCGAGGTGCGTCACCCAGGCATCCGCGACGTGGTCGCTGGTCAGGTCAGGTCCGTGGGTGAGCAGGAGCAGAGCGCTGAAGGTCGCGTACTCGGTGTCGTCGGTGCCGGCCGGCTCGTCGGTGAGGAACCCGTCGATCCGGCCCCACCGCTCGGCGATCGCCGCAGCGGTCATGTTCTCCGCCGGGGCGCCCATCGCGTCGCCCACGGCCAACCCGAGCAAGCACCCTTGCGCTCGTTCCCGCATGCTCGCACCCGCCTCAGCGCTGGTATCGCTCGAGGATCGCGTTGCCCTCGTCGACGAGCTTCGAGCCGAGGTCGTCCATCGACAGCGAGTTGGCGAAGAACTCCTCGATCGCGGGGTTGGCGACCTTGTTCTTCCACTCCTCGTAGCCGCGCACCGTCTGGAACGGCGCCTGCTCGAGGATCGCGCCGGAGGCTGCAGCGACCGGCCAGTCCGGGGTCTCGGTCAGCACCTCGTTCTCAGCGGCGCCCTCGCTGGCCGGGATCATCCAGTCGCCCTTGGCCAGCGTCGCCTGGTTCTCGGCATTGAGCAGATACTCCAAGAAGGCCATCGCTTCCTCGGGGTGCTCGGTCTCCGCCGCGATCGACACGGTCTGCGGCGCCGCCGCCTGCGTCTGCGACTCGCCCTTCAGGGCCGGGATCGTGACCCATTCGAAGCCCTCCGGCGCCTGGTCCATGATCTGCTGACGGAACCAGATGCCCTTGGGGAGCAGCGCGTACTGCCCGTCGAAGAAGCCGGGCAACGGGTCCGAACCGCCCATGCCGATGGCTTCGGGAGCGGCGGACTGGTCCACGTACAACTGGTCGTGGATGCGCTGGAGGACCTCCTTCTCCGCATCACCGAACACCACCTCGCTGGCGCCGTCGGATTCGGTGAAGAACTCCCCGCCGAAGTTGAGCGCGAGGTTGAGGATGCGGTTCGCCGGGTCCTTCAGCGTCCATGCCACCCCGTAGGTGTCGGCATCGGTGAGCTTGCGTGAGATCTCGGCGAACTCGTCCCAGGTCCATGGGTCGTCGGGAGCCGGAACCTCGATTCCGGCCTGGTCGAGCAGCGCCTTGTTGGCGAAGATCACCTGCGCGTCGAGCAGGAACGGCACCGCGTAGACGGAGTCGTCGAAGGTCACTGCGTCCCACGCGCCGTCGCGGATGTCGTCCTTCATCTCGTCGGAGATCATGTCGGTGAGGTCGAGCAGCCAGCCGCGGTCGGCGAAGTCCTGCAGGTAGGAGGACTCGTAATGCACCAGATCCGGTGCTGTGCCGCCTTCGAACGCCGTCACCAATTGGTCTTGCACCGACGCCCAGTCACCCTGCAGGTACTCCACCTGGATGTCAGGGTGGTCGGCGTTCCACTGCTCGATGATCTCCTTGTTGGCTTCGATCGATTCCGGCTGGAATGCCAGGGCTTGGAAGGTGAGCTGGACGGGGCCGTCATCGGTACCGGAGCTGTCTCCGGCGCCGCAGGCCGCGAGCACAAGACCGGTGCTCATCGCCGCGGTCACGACGGTCGCTCTGCGCACGATGCTCTTCACGGTTGTCCTCCTGAACGAGGGTTCGAACGGACAGGTCTTCATGACTTCACCGCACCGCCGAGCAGCCCCCCGACGAGGCGCCGCTGGATGATCGCGAAGAAGACGAGGCTGGGAATGGTCGCCACCAGCGCGGCCGCGGCGAGCGGACCGAGCCGGGCGACCCCGTCGGCGCCGATGAACTTCACCAGCGTCAGCGAAATGGTCTGGAGCTCGGGCGTGCGCAGGAGCACCAGCGCGAACAGGAATTCGTTCCAGGCCGACACGAACGCGAACATCGCCGCGGCCACCACACCCGGTACGAGCAACGGCGCCACCACTTCCCGCAACGCCCGCAGCTTGCCGGCTCCGTCGATCGCCGCCGCCTCCTCGAGCTCGACCGGAATGCCGCTGACGTAGCTGCGCAGCATCCACAGCGCGAACGGCATGCTCCAGACGACGTACACGATGATCAGGCCGAGCTGGGTGTCGTACAGACCGGCGTTCCGCAGGACCAGGAACAGCGGGATGATGACGAGGATGAACGGGAACAGCTGGCTGAGCAGCACCCACAGCATCGTCAAGCGGCTGACGGCCGACCGGTACCGAGCCATCACGTAGGCCGCCGGGATGGACAGGACCACGGTGATCAACGCCGAGGTGCCGGCCACGACGACGGTGTTCAGCAGCGCGCGGGCGATGGGTTGCTGCTCGAAGGCGACCCGGAAGTTCTCCAGCGTGGGGTTCTCCGGGATGATCGTGGGCTCGATCCGAGCGATCTCCGGTGGTGTCTTCAACGCCGTGGAGAGCAGCCACAGCAACGGGAAGGCGAGAAAGACCAGGTAGGCGATCAGCGCCACGTACTTGCCGGGGGTGGACAGAGAGCGGAGCACGCGCATGATTCAGTCCGCCTCCTTCAGCCGGCGACGCAGGTAGAGCACGACGAACACGGCCATGACGATGACCATGGCGTTGCCCAACGCCGCCGCGTACGCGTAGTTGCCGTACCGGAACGCCTCCTCGTAGGCGAAGAGCAACGGCAGCCGGGTGGCGCCGCCGGGACCGCCCTGGGTGAGGACGTACACCAGGCCGAAGGAGTTGAAGTTCCAGATGAAGTCCAGCGTCGTCATCGCGAACGCCACCGGCCGCAGCGCGGGCCAGGTCACCGCGCGGAAGCGCTGCCAGGCATTCGCCCCGTCCACGGCCGCCGCCTCGACCAGTTCGGTCCGCACGCTCTGCAGCCCGGCGAGCAGAACGACGGTGGTCTGCGGCATCCCGGCCCAGACGCCGACGACGATGACCGCGGGCAGCGCCAGCGACAGCGACGTCAACCACTCGACGTTCGAGTCGATGACGCCGAGGTCTTTGAGGACGCTGTTCAGGATGCCCGCGTTCGGGTGATACACCAGCCGCCACATGATGCCGATGACCACCTGGGGCATCGCCCACGGGACGATGGCGAGCGTCCGCGCCAACCAGCGCATCCGGATTCGCTGATTGAGCAGCAGCGCCAGCCCCAAGCTGGCGAAGAACTGCAGGATCGTCACCCCGAACGCCCAGACCAGGCCGATCCGGAACGACTCCCAGAAGTAGGAGTCCCCGAGCATGGTCGCGTAGTTGTCCAGCCCGGTGAACGAGAACTCCAGGTCTCGGCCGGCGCGGGCGTCGGTGAAACCGAGGTAGATCCCCCGCAGCAGCGGGTACAGGCTGAAGATCACCACCGGGATCAGCGCCGGGACAGCGAGGAACAGCGCCTCCCGGTTCAGCCCGAGGAACGTCCGCCGGGGCTGCGCGGCGGTGGGCTCGGGTGCCGGTGGCCGAACTGTCGGCGTACGCGTCGACGTCATCGGCTACTCTCCCGGATGGTCAACGATGGAGGGACGGTGACCCGCTCCGGCGGCGAATCGTCGCCGTTCATCCGAGCGAGCAAGAGCTTCGCGGCGATCCGCCCACGGTCGGCCGAGCCCAGGGACACGCTCGACAATGGCGGGAAGCTGGTGGCGGCCAGAGTGGTGTCGTCCATGCCGACGACGCGCACGTCGTCCGGGACGGTCCGGCCGAGTTCGCGCAGGGCATGCAGGGTGCCCATGGCGATGAGGTCGTTGGCTCCGAACACCGCGTCGACGTCGGTCCGCGTCAGCACCTCACGAGCGGCCCGCCGGCCGGACTCGAACTGAAAGTCGGCGAACTCCACCAGGTCGTCGTCGAGAGGCAGCCCGCAGGCGGCGAGCCCGGCACGGTAACCGGCGTACCGGGCTTCGCCGGGCACGGTGTCGATCGGGCCGTCGATGAACGCGATGCGCCGGGCTCCTGCGGCGTACAAGTGCTCGACGGCCATCCGCGCGCCCACGCGGGAGTCGGCGCGTACGTTGTCGACCGACACGTCGTCGGGCAGCAGCCCGATCACGATGACCGGGACCGCGGTTTCGCGCAGCGCGGCCACATGGCGCCCGGTCACCCGCAGCGGGCACAGGATCAGGCCGTCGACGTAGTTCTGGCTCAGGCTGTCCAGCACGCTGACCTCGTCCTCGACGTCGGCACCGGTGCTGTGCAGGAGCAGCCGGTACCCGGCGTCGCGCAGGACCGGCTGGATCTGGCGGACCATCTCCAAGTAGGCGGCGTTGCCGATGTCCTCCATGGCGAAGGCGACCTGGGCGGTGTGGCGCGTCTTCAGCGACTGCGCCACCTGGCTGGGGACGTACCCGAGTTGCTGCACCGCCGCCTCGACCCGGGCGACCATCTCGGCGTTCGACGTGTTCCCGTTGAGTGCGCGCGACACCGAGGAGATCGACACACCGGCGACCTTGGCGACCTCATGGATCGTCGGCCGTCGGCGCTGCATCGAGATCAACTCCTCGGAAACGTTTCCAGCAGTGGCGACATCCCGGCCCTGGAAACGTTTCCGGGATGTCCCGACATTTAAAGACCCGGCTGGGCTCGCCGTCAAGCCGGCGATACCGATCCGTGACCGGGACGGCGCAGGGGCTGGTCGGACTTGGGCGCGAAGGCGCTGGTCAGGGTTTGCGCGCGAGGGCGCCGACGATGAGATGCTGCACCGGCAGCAGCGGACCGAACCGCGGCCCGCTCGGCCACCAGTCCGCGACGTAGACCAGGCCTGGCTCGAGTACGTCGAGGCCGTCGAGGATCGGCTCGAGCTCCGCTCTGGTACGGAAATTCGTCCGGCCGGCCGAACCGGACGACATCACCTCGGCGGCCTCCATGGCCATCTCGTGGTACTCGTTCTCCGGGTCGAAGGCGTGGCTGAATGCGACGTAGGACCCCGAGGGCAGGGCATCGACGTATTGACGCATGACCCCGGCCGGGTCGTCAGCGCAGAAGTGCAGGCTCGCCAACTGGAGGAACGCCACGGGCTGGGTGAAGTCGATGTGCGCCTGCACGACCTCGTTGTCGAGGACCGCCGACGGGTCGAAGATGTCCGCCGCGGCGAAATGAGTCCGGTCGTTCTCCTCGAGCAGAGCCCGGCCGTGCGCCAGCACGATGGGGTCGTTGTCGATGTAGACCACCCGCGCGTCCGGATTGATCCGCTGCACCACCTGGTGCACGTTCTCCGCCGTCGGCAACCCCGAGCCGCAGTCCAGGAACTGCTCGATCCCGACCTGGTTCGCCAGGTAGCGGCACACCCGCACCAGGAATGCGCGATTCTCGTTCGCCGCCTGCATGACCTCGGGCGCGGCAGCGTTGAGCTGGGCCAACATCTCGCGGTCGACGGCGTAATTGTCCTTGCCGCCCAACGCCGCGTCGTACACGCGGGCCGTACTCGGCTTCGTCGTGTCGATGTGCATGGGCGCAGGCCCGTCTTCGGCCGACTCGGCACTGGACATCGATCAACCTCGCACGTCGACTCCGGGCTGTGTCACGGGCGGACTGCCACCCCTGCTCGGCCATCGTCCGCTGATCACCGAGCGGGGCGAGTATAACCACGTCACCGGGGCTGGGGGCTACCCTCTGACAGCCATTTTTCACCGATGGTCATCAGGCGGCGAAGGTCGTCCGAGCTGTGGGTCCGCCATCACGGGGACCGTCTGGGTCTACCCAGTGTTCACCCGGGCGTGCCAGCATTTCTTCATGGCCGAGCTGACGAAGACCGAGGAGCGCTACCTCGATCGTGAGCTATCGTGGCTCGCCTTCAACTTCCGGGTTCTCGAGCTCGCCGAAGATCCTGATCAGCCCCTGCTCGAGCGGGTACGTTACCTGGCGATCTGCTCCAGCAACCTCGACGAGTTCTACATGGTGCGCATCGCCGGGCTGACACGGCGCATCGCCGCGGGCGTGGCCGTCCCCGCCGCCAGCGGCCTGATGCCGCGCGAGGTCCTCGAACGCACCTTGGAGCGAACGCGCGAGCTGATGGCGCGGCAGACCAAGTGCTTCCGCTCCGACGTTCTGCCAGCTCTGGCCGCCGAGGGCATCGACATCGTCCGCTGGGACGATCTCGCCGAAGACGAACGCCCAGCGCTGCGGCAGTTGTTCAGCGAGCGGATCTTCCCGGTGCTGACGCCGCTGGCCGTCGACCCGGCCCATCCGTTCCCGTACATCTCCGGCCTTTCGCTCAATCTGGCGGTGGTGGTGCGCAACCCGCGGACCGGAACCGACCACTTCGCCAGGGTCAAGGTGCCGCCGAACTTCGCCCGCTTCCTGCCCGTGACCGATCAGCGATTCGTCCCGCTCGAGGACGTCATCGCCGCTCACCTGGGTGACCTGTTCCCCGGCATGCAGGTCCTCCAGCACCACACCTTCCGGGTCACCCGGAACGAGGACGTCGAGGTCGAGGAGGACGACGCCGAGAATCTGCTGACCGCGATGGAACGTGAGCTGATGCGCCGTCGCTTCGGCCCGGCGGTCCGCCTGGAGGTCGAGGAGACCGTCGACCCGCACGTCCTCGACCTGTTGCAGCGAGAGCTGGGGGTCAGCGACGGCGAGACGTTCATGCTGCAGGGTCCGCTCGATCTCACCGGGCTCGACGACATCGCCGACATCGACCGGGCCGAGCTGAAGTACCGGCCGTTCCTGCCCGCCACGCACCGCGATCTGCCGGATGTCGAGTCAGCGTTGCCCGCGGACATGTTCGCCGCGATCTCCAAGGGCGACGTGCTCGTCCACCACCCGTACGACTCGTTCTCCACCAGCGTGCAGCGCTTCATCGAGCAGGCCGCCGCTGACCCGCGCGTGCTGGCGATCAAGCAGACCCTGTACCGCACCAGCGGGGACTCGCCGATCGTCGATGCACTCGTGGACGCCGCCGAGGCCGGTAAGCAAGTGCTGGCGCTGGTCGAGATCAAGGCGCGGTTCGACGAGCAGGCCAACATCACGTGGGCGCGCAAGCTCGAGCACGCGGGGGTTCACGTCGTCTACGGCATCGTCGGGCTCAAGACGCACTGCAAGCTCTGCCTGGTCGTGCGCGACGAAGCCGGCGGCGTCATCCGCCGCTACAGCCACATCGGCACCGGCAACTACCACCCGAAGACCGCCCGCGGCTACGAGGACCTGGGGCTGCTCACCGCCGACCCGGAAGTGGCCGAGGACGTCAATCTGCTGTTCAACACGCTGTCCGGCTATTCGGTCGACTCGGAGTACCGCCGGTTGCTGGTGGCCCCGCAGGGTTTGCGCAGCGGGATCATCGAGCGGATCGAACGCGAGATCGAGCATCGTCGGGCCGGTCGGCCGGCCCGGATCCGGTTCAAGCTCAACAGCCTGGTGGACGAGTCGATCGTCGAGGCGCTGTACTCGGCGTCCGAGCACGGCGTGCCGGTCGACATCTGGGTGCGCGGCATCTGCAGCGTGCGCGCCGGCGTTCCTGGCCTGTCGGAGAACATCCGGGTGCGCAGCATCCTGGGCCGGTTCCTCGAACACTCGCGGATCTTCGCCTTCGACAACGGCAGCGATCCGGAGTACTGGATCGGCTCGGCGGACCTGATGCACCGTAATCTCGATCGCCGGGTCGAGGTCCTGGTCAAGCTGGGTCGCCACGAGCATCTACGCGAACTGGCCGGGCTGTTCGATCTCGCCTTCGACCCGGGCACCGCGTCGTGGCACCTGAAACCGGACGGGTCGTGGGTACGCGAGCACCTCGGTCCCGACAACGAACCGTTGATCGACCTGCAGCAGATGCTCATCGAACGCAAGCGGCGCCGCCGGAGCGCGTCGTGAGCCGCACCGTGGGAGCAACGGGGCCGACGGACGGCGGGCGGCGATGACCGCCGGCACCACGACGGGCGGCATCGTCTTGGCCGCGGGTGCGGTCGTGTGGCGCGAGACAGCCGACCGGGGCATCGAGGTGTGTCTGGTCCATCGCCCGAAGTACGACGACTGGTCGCTGCCCAAGGGCAAGGTCGCCGCCGGCGAGCACCTGCTGGCCTGCGCGGTCCGCGAGGTGAAGGAGGAGACCGGCCATGACGTCGTTCTCGGCCGGCCGCTGCCCCCGCAGGTCTACGATGTCGACGGCCGGCCGAAACGGGTGTCGTACTGGCTGGCCGAGGCGGCCCCGTCGGCGCCGCCCCGCGCCCCGGACGCCGAGATCGACGACGTCGCCTTCGTCGCCGTACCGGAGGCGATCAGCCTGCTCACCCACCAGCGCGACGCCGATCTGGTCGCCGCGGCCGTCGGCGGCCCGCTCCGGACCACGCCCCTGGTGCTGGTCCGGCACACCGAGGCGAAGCGGCGCCACGAGTGGGCCGGCCCGGATTCCGACCGGCCGCTGTCGGCTCGCGGCGCGGCCGACGCCGTGGCGTTGACCGCGCCACTCATGACCCTCGGCGCGCGCCGGATCATCGCCAGCGACACCGTGCGATGCGTCGACACCGTCCTGCCGCTCGCCCGGCAACTGCGCATCGAGGTGGAGCGCGAGCCGCGGCTGTCCGAGGCGAGCCTGGCCGACGCCGAGGCGCAGGCGCCACATCCTGCGGTGTCGCTGGTACGCGAGCTGTTGCGCGACGACGAGGGCGTCATCGTGTGCTCCCACCGCCCCCTGTTCCCGATCCTGTTCGACGCCGTCGGTGTGGACCCCCCGCCCGCGATGTCGCCGGGCGCCTTCCTGGTCGTCCACCACCGTGACGGCGACGTCGTCGCCACGGACCACCACCAGCTCTGAGGCCGGCCGCCGACCCGGCGAGCCTGCCAGATTAACCCGCAGGCCACGTGTTCACCTGCGGTGTTCACGTGACCGTCAGCACATGGCCGGCGCAGTGCCGCATTCTGTGCGACAACCGTTCATTCCGCGTTCACTCTTCGCCGGTCACGGCGTCACCTGGCCTCTTTAGCTTGACGAGTGTCACGCAGTCGACACAGGTCCAGGAAGGACATCGGACGTGAACCTCAGCATCGCTCGCCGCGGGCTGGCCCCTCTCGCTGTGGCCGGCGCCGCGGCACTCGTGCTGGCCGCCTGTGGCTCGGACCCCGACACCAATCCGGCCGACGACACCGAGAACGCCGGTGACACAGCTGACAGCAGCGAGGCCGACAGCGACCTGTCGGGCAGTCTCAACGGTGCCGGCGCCAGCTCCCAGGAGGCTGCCCAGCAGGCGTGGATCGCCGGCTTCCAGCAACAGCACCCGGGGGTGACCGTCAACTACGCCCCGGAGGGTTCCGGCGCCGGGCGGGAACAGTTCACCTCCGGCGCGGTGCCGTTCGCCGGCACCGATGCCTACCTCGACGATGAAGAATTGGTCGCCGCCGAGGAAGCGTGCGGTGCTCCAGCCGTCGACCTGCCGCTCTACATCGACCCGATCGCGCTGCCGTACAACCTGCCCGGCGTCGACACGCTGAACCTGCGCCCAGAGGTCATCGCCGGGATCTTCGACGAGCAGATCACCACCTGGAACGACCCCGCGATCGCCGAGTCGAACCCCGACGTCACGCTGCCGGACCTGCCCATCACCCCGGTGCACCGCTCCGACGAGTCCGGCACCACCGAGAACTTCGTCGACTACCTGTCCAAGGCGGCCCCGCAGGCCTGGCCGCACGAGGTCAGCGGCGATTGGCCGGCCGGGCTGTCCGGCGAGGCGGCTGCTCAGACGCCGGGGGTCATCCAGGCCGTCGAGGCCGCGGAAGGCACCATCGGCTACGCCAGCGCAGCCGCGGTCGGCGACATGACCACCGTCGCGGTCGGCGTCGGCGACGAGTTCGTCGAATACTCCGCCGAAGCCGCCGCCGCGGTCGTCGCCAGTTCGCCGCAGGCCGAGGGCCGGGCCGAGAACGACTTCGCCGTCGACCTCGCCCGCGACACCACCGAGTCGGGCAACTACCCGATCGTGCTGATCTCCTACATCGTCGCGTGCACGGCCTACGACGACGCCGCGACCGGCGAGCTGACCCAGGCCTACCTCAGCTACCTGGCCAGCGAAGAGGGTCAGCAGGCCGCCGCCGACGCTGCCGGTTCGGCCCCGATCTCCGACGAGATGCGCGCGGACGTCCAGTCCGTCATCGACTCCATCGAGATCGGCTGACCTCCCATCGCACCACACCGCCGTCCCGCCGCCGGGCGTCCCGACATCACCGCAGGGCCGCCCGGCTCGAGGCGCGATACGGAGCTGACACCGTGACCATCACCACCACAGACGTGCAGACGCCGCCGAACGCGTCGAGCACGCCGGCCAAGAACCGGGCGGGCGACCGGAACTTCTCCTGGGCGACCCGCGGTGCCGGCATGCTGATCCTCGTCGTCCTCGCCGGCGTCGCCGCGTTCCTGCTCCTCGAGTCGTTGCCCGCACTGAGCGCCGACCCGGCGGACATCGAAGGCGGCGAAGGCTTCTTCGCCTACGTCTGGCCGCTCGTCTTCGGCACCTTGGCCGCCGCGCTGATCGCCTTGATCGTGGCCACACCGCTCGCCCTGGGTATCGCGTTGTTCATCTCGCACTACGCGCCCCGTCGCCTGTCGCAGGGGCTGGGCTACGTGGTCGACCTGCTGGCCGCGATCCCGAGCGTCGTCTACGGATTGTGGGGCATCCAGTGGCTGGCGCCGAACGTGCGCGGCGCCTGGCAGTGGCTGGCTGACCACCTCGGGTTCGTCCCGCTGTTCACCGGTCCGGCCTCGGCCACCGGGCGCACCTTGATGACCGCCGGGCTCGTCCTGGCGGTGATGATCCTGCCCATCATCACCGCGATCGCCCGTGAGGTGTTCCTGCAGACACCGGCGCTGCATCAGGAGGCCGCGCTGGCGCTCGGGGCCACCCGGTGGGAGATGATCCGGATGACAGTGCTCCCGTTCGGCCGGCCCGGCCTGATCAGCGGCGTGATGCTCGGCCTGGGCCGGGCGCTCGGGGAGACCATGGCGGTGGCGATGGTGCTGTCGACCGGCGGTTTCACCTGGTCCATGGTCACCAGCGGCAACAGCACCATCGCCGCGGAGATCGCGCTGGACTTCCCGGAGTCGGCCGGGCTCAAGACCAACACGCTCATCGCCGCCGGGCTCGTGCTGTTCGTCATCACGTTGGCGGTCAACATGGCTGCTCGCCGGGTCGTGACGCGTCGCCAAGCGTTCTCGGGGGCGAACTGATGACCACCGACGCTGTGCCCGCCACTGCCACCGGGACTCTCACCCACCGCCGACTGCCCCGGTACGCCCCGGCGGTCACGCTGGCCCTCTCGGCCGCCGTAGGCGCCGGGCTGTCGGCTGCCGTCGGGTTCTCCGTCCCCGCGTTCGTGGTGGGCGCACTGCTCGCCTACATGACCACGATCACCATCGCCTCCGGTGTCGTCGAAGGCCGCCGCAAAGCTGTCGACCGACTGGTGACCAGCCTGGTGTACGCCGCCTTCGGCATCGCCCTGGTGCCGTTGACCTCGGTGGTGTGGTCGGTGCTGGCCAATGGGCTGCCTCGGTTCGGGGCCGAGTTCCTCACGACGTCGTTGCGCAACGTCACCGGCCTGCACGATCAACAGGCCGCCGAAGGCCTCGCGCCGTACATCGGCGGTGCCTACCACGCCGTGCTCGGTACGTTCCTCATCACGGCGCTGGCGACGCTGATCTCCGTCCCGGTCGGCCTGCTCGCCTCGATCTACCTGGTCGAGTACGGACGGGGTCGGCTGGCCCGGGCCATCACGTTCTTCGTCGACGTCATGACCGGCATCCCGTCCATCGTGGCGGGACTGTTCGCCGCGGCCTTGTTCGGCGTGTTGTTCGGCGTCGGCACACGTAACGGCTTCGCCGGCGCCGTCGCGCTGTCGGTGCTGATGATCCCCGTGGTGGTCCGCTCCAGCGAGGAGATGCTGCGCATCGTGCCGAACGAGCTGCGCGAGGCCGCGTACGCGCTCGGCATCCCCAAGTGGCGCGCCGTGGTCCGGGTGGTGCTGCCGACGGCGATCTCCGGCATCGCCAGCGGTATCACGCTGGCCATCGCGCGCGTGGTGGGCGAGACCGCGCCGCTGATCGTCACCGCCGGCTTCACGTCGTCGATCAACAACAACCCGTTCGCGGACTGGATGATGTCGCTGCCGGCCTACGTGTACAGCCAGGCGATGCGCCCGCTGTCCGGGTCGACACCCGAGCCCAGCCTCGATCGAGCGTGGGCCGCGGCGCTCACGCTCGTGATCATCGTCATGGCGCTCAACCTCGTCGCCCGGTTGGTCGCCCGCCTCTTCGCCCCCAAGAACAGCCGCTGAGTAAAGGAATTCGATGCCCGCTCACGCCAACCGGATCGACGTCGGCGATCTCAACGTCTACTACGGGTCCTTCAAGGCCGTCGAGGACGTGTCGATGGTCATCGAGCCCGGATCGGTCACCGCCTTCATCGGCCCCTCCGGTTGTGGCAAGTCGACGTTCATCCGCACGCTCAACCGCATGCACGAGGTCGTCCCGGGCGCTCGCGTCGAAGGCAAGGTCCTGCTCGACGGCGAGGACCTGTACGGCGCCGACGTCGACCCGGTCGTGGTCCGGCGTCAGATCGGGATGGTCTTCCAACGACCGAACCCGTTCCCCACGATGTCCATCCGCGACAACGTGCTCGCCGGCATCAAGCTGAACGGCGCTCGGATACGTCGCTCCGAGTCCGACGAGATCGTGGAGCAGTCCCTGCGCGGGGCCAACCTCTGGACCGAGGTCAAAGACCGCCTCGACAAGCCGGGTTCCGGGCTGTCCGGTGGCCAGCAGCAGCGCCTGTGCATCGCGCGGGCCATCGCGGTCCAGCCCGATGTGCTGCTCATGGACGAGCCCTGCTCGGCGCTCGACCCGATCTCGACGCTGGCCATCGAGGACCTGATCAGCGAGTTGAAGAAGAACTACACGATCGTGATCGTGACGCACAACATGCAGCAGGCCTCCAGAGTCAGCGACCGCACCGCGTTCTTCAACATCGAGGGCACCGGCAAGCCGGGCCGATTGGTGGAGATGGACGACACGGCCAAGATCTTCACCAACCCGAGCGTGCAGGCCACCGAGGACTACGTGTCCGGCCGCTTCGGCTGAGCTGCGCCGGTGGACGCCCACCGGCGCAGCTGTCACAGCAGCCCGGGCAACAGCGGCAGCCCTGGCAGCTCCAAGCCCAGGTCAGGCAGGGCCAGCTCGTCCAGGATGTCGCTGATCTGCTCCGGCAGCTCCGGCAGGCCGGGGATCCAGCCGGAGTCGATGATCATCACTCCGGTGCTCACCTCGGCCGGTTCCGCCTCGTCGACGTCCCAACTCGCGCCGGGGCTGGAGTCGTACATCGGCTCCTCGGGCGGAACGTCACCCTCGGCCAACGGCCAGACCACACCCCGGAACCGGCCCGCCTCGGCATAGCCGACGAACCCGTAGTCGACGGACTCGCCCTTCACCGCGGCCTTACCGTCCGGCGTGATCACCAGCCACTCGAGGTTCGTCGACAGCAGGGTGCGCGTCCCGTCGTCGGTCGGGACCTCCAGCGCAACGGACCCCAACGGCCGGGTCGAACTGGCCGCCGGGTACTTCGCCACCGCGGCGAAGACGGCATCGTCGAGCGTTCCGGCCCCGGTGAGCAGGCCGGCCCGGGGGTCGTAGACGACGACCATGGCCGAGGCGCTGTCCGAACCCCCGTCGTCATCGGTGACGGTGATGTCGACGGTGTACATGCCGGCGTCATCGAAGGCATGAGCGACGTCGCACGAGCCGTCCTGCGCCTCGAATTCCGACTCGCTGCCATCGTCCCAGGTGACCGTGCAGGTGTGCGTGTCGTTCGCGCCGGGGTCGGTGAACGACGCGGCGATCTCCACGTCGTCCTCGACCCGATACAGGTCCCACTCCTGCGGACCCTCCAGGCTCAGCGTGGGTGCGACGTTGTCCAGCGTGACGATCGCGCTGTCGCTCACCGGTGGGTTCACGCCGTCGTCCGCGGTGAGAGTGACCAGGAACTCGCCGTCATCGGTACAGGTGATGTCGGTCTTCGGGTTCGCGGGGTCGGAGAACTCGCAGCTCGCGCCCTCGTCGACGCCTTCGCGCGGTTCGTAGGTCCACTGCGTGTCCGGCACGCCGTGGTCGTCGGCGGCATAGCCGTCCAGCGTGACCGGGGCGCCTTCGTCGCCGCTGACGTCCGGGCCTGCGTTGACCACCGGGAGGAGATCCTCGGGAATCTCCTCACCCGGGCCGGTCGGCCATTGGCTCGAACCGCCGCCACCACCGCCGCCCCAGTTGCATTCGTGTTCGTACACGTCGCCGATGCCTTGGACGTCTTCCCACGGGATGTTGGGCCGGTCGGCCTCCAAGTCCCAGGTGGGGCCACCGATGATGGGCGTGGCCGCATACTGCGCGTGGCACCACAGCTGCTTGAACAGCGATTCGAGCTGGTCCTCGGTGAGGTCGTCGGGGAACGGCGTGCGCGAGGTCAGCTCGTCCCACATGGCCTCGGCGTTGTCACCGTCGAGCTGGACGGCGTCTTCGGTCGGGTACATCGTCGCCGTCACGGCCTTGCCGGTCAGCGACTCGTCCATGTAGATGCTGGTGTGGAAGAAGAATTCCGCGTCGGGGTCGTGGGAGTAGCTGCCCATCCAGTCCTGCTGGAACTCGCCCCCGTACTCCGGCAGGTCCGAGCCCTCCTCGTGCACCCAGACGTACCACTCCATCTCCTTGATGTGCTCCCAGGCCTGCCCCGTCCGCACGCCGTGGGCCTTGAACGGGAAGAACCAGCTGCAGTCCTCGCCGGCGTCCCAGGAGCTGACGCCCTCGCCTTCGACGTCCCAGGTCAGCGCCACCACCAGACCGTCGTTGCACCAGTCGAGAACGTCGAAAGAGTTGACACCGGTCGTGGACGTGCCGGTATGGAAGCCGTGCAGCCCCGAGTTGAAATGCGCGACCGCCACCCGGTCACCGTCGTCGTCACGCACGCTCTCTTCGCTGGTGGCCGCGCTCGCCGTCGTCATCGCGGCGCCGGGCACGAGCACACCTGCGGTCAATCCGACGACCGCCGCCAACGCACCGGCCCGCAGCTTGCCCGACATTCGCCCTCCACGTTTTCGGGATCAACGCGGAGCACTCTGACACAACCGGACAAGTGGTGTGTGCCGTTTTCCGGAATTCGCTGCCGGAAGTCCGCTCAGAGTGCGTTCAGTCCGGGCACCAGGTGCAGCAGCCAGTAGCAGCAGGCGGCGACCAGCCCGGCCATCGGGATCGTGAGCACCCACGCGGTGACGATGTTGCCCGCCACGCCCCAGCGCACGGCCGACATCCGGCGGGTCGCCCCGACACCCATGACCGCCGAGGTGATCGTGTGGGTTGTGGAGATAGGGGCGTGGAAGGCGAAAGCGGTGGTGTAGAGCACGCCCGCAGCGACGGATTCCGCTGCGAATCCGTGGGGCGGTTCGAGATGGACGATCCGGCGTCCCAGGGTCCGCATGATGCGCCACCCACCGGCATAGGTGCCGGCGGCCAGCGCGGTGGCGGCCAGAACGATCACCCACCACTGGACGTGAAAGCCGCTCTGGTAGCCGCCGACCACGAGCGCCAGTGTGATGACGCCCATCGTCTTCTGTGCGTCCTGCAGTCCGTGACCCAGCGCCATGGCGGCGGCGCTGGCTGTCTGCGCGATCCGGAAGCCGCGGTTGACCCGGCCGACGTGCGCGCGGCGGAACGCCCACTGGATCCCCGTCATGACGAAGAAGGCCAGCACGAAACCGACCACTGGCGACAGGATCATCGGGATGACGACCTTGTCCACGATCCCCGACCAGAGCACGTTGTTCAGCGACGCCAGCGCCGCGCCGATCAACCCGCCGATCAAGGCGTGCGACGACGACGATGGCAGACCGAACCACCAGGTGATGAGATTCCAGGCGATGGCACCGACCAATGCGGACAAGACGACCAACAAGCCGCCGTCACCGGTCGGTGCCTCGATGATTCCCTCACCGATGGTGGTGGCCACCCCGGTGCCCAGAAATGCCCCGATCAGATTCATCACGGCGGCCATGATCAATGCCGCCCGCGGGGTCAGCGCGAGCGTTGACACCGATGTCGCGATGGCGTTTGCGGCGTCGTGGAATCCATTCGTGTAGTCGAAGGAAAGAGCCACCACGATGACCGCGAGGATGAGCGCGAGCTCCACGGATCAGGACCCCTTGACCGCGATCTGCTCGACGATGTTGGCGACGGTCTCATAGCCGTCCACCGCAGCCTCCATCGTGTCGACCACATCTTTGAGTTTGACCACCGTGAGCGCGTCGTACTCACCGGTGAACAGCGTCGCCAGCAGCCGCCGGTAGGTCTGGTCCGCTTGGTTCTCCAGCCGGTTGACCTCGATCCAGTAATCGCTGAGCTCACCGGCCGTACGCAGGCGCGGCATGGCATCAGCGGTCAGTTCGGCCGCCCGGTTCAACACGTCCACCAGTTCGCCGACGCCGGTGGGCAACTCGACGACGCGGTACAGCACCATCAGGTCCAGTGCCGCCTCGACGGCGTCGAGGACGTCGTCGAGCCCACTGGCCAGCCGGTAGATGTCCTCACGGTCGAAGGGGGTGACGAACGTGGAGTTCACCCGCCGGATGATCTCGTGGGTGTGTTCGTCGCCTTGGTGTTCCACCTCCTTCAACTGGGCGGCGAGAGACGGCCGGTCGGCCCCGGAATCCAGCGCTTCCGACAGCAATCCGACGCCGTCGCGGACATTACGTGCGGCCGCGGCGAACAGGTCGAAGAAGGCGTTGTCGCGTGGGGACAGGCGCACGAGGCTCCTTATGCCGTGAAACAAAGCGAACGGACGGCATGCTAGACGGTGAACAGGTGTGACGCGCGACACGCATGTCCATTGACGTCAAATGATCACCATGTGGGGAGTGGGAGGAATTCGGGCGGACCGGCCGTCGGCCACCACACGTCGCCGTAAGACTCCCACGACAACACCAACAGGCACACCCCGAGCACGAGGACGGTCACCGGCGCCCACACCGCCCGTGGCATGCGATTCAGCGGCTCGACGGCGATCTTGAGCCCACGCCGGCTGCGAACCCCACCTGGACCCCACCACACCAGCGCCGTGGTGACGACGGCACCGGCGAGGTACGGCCCGCGTAGTCCGGACCCGTCCCACAAGGCGACCAGCGACCCGGTGGCCAGCCCGCAGGCCAGCGCGAAGATCGCCTGTCCCAGCGCCGGCAGCACCGCGCCCAGCACGTCCCACGGCGCGGCCAGCACCGCCAGCCAGCGATCGTTGCGGCGGGTACCCCGCACCTTGCGCCGCTCGTACAGCCGTCGTTCGATCCGCCACCCGGTCCGCCCGGCCAGCAAGGTCACGACGGTAGCCGCAGCGCCGACGACCGGCGCCCAGCCGAGCAGGAGCACGAGGACGACGCCACCGAGCGCGAGCACGACGGAGGCGGCATGCCCGCCCAGGGCGAGACCGCCGCCGGTGGCTGCCGGCCGAGGAGGCGGCGGCTGTGGTGGAGGTTGCGCGACCGGGCGGGGCCGCTCGGGCGGCGGGACCCTGAGGGCGGCGGTCTCGTCGGTGGCCTCCAGGTCCGCGGCACGCTCGGCCGGTACCGCCGCCGGGGGCGCGGGCGGCATGGCGAGCGTCTCGGCCGCATCCGGGCGGGCCAGCGCGTCGATGGCCGTGAGCACGGCTTCGGTGCCCGGCCGGGTGGCTGGATCGACGCGCAGCGCGCTCGACAGGACGCCGGCCAGCCCGGGCTCCACGCCGGTGAGGTCGTGCTCACCACGGCGGACGCGGTCGAAGACCGCGATATCGGGGCCGTGGCCGTACGGCGGGCGCCCGGTAGCGGCGAAGACCATGGTCGCCGCCCAGCCGTGCAGGTCGGTCGCGGCGGTCGGGTCGCGGCCGAGGACGGTCTCCGGCGCCAGGTAACCGGGGGTTCCGGAGATGAAGCCGGTCGCGGTGAGCCGGGTGTCGTCAGCGGCGTGCGCGATGCCGAAGTCGATGAGCACGGGGCCGTCGTCTGACATGAGCACGTTGGCGGGCTTCACGTCGCGGTGGACGACCCCGGCGGCGTGCACGCTGCGCAGGGCCTCCAGCAGTCCGCGCGCCAAGTCCAGTAGCGCCGGGCCACGCAGCGGCCCGGACTCGCCGACCAGCCGAGTCAGCGGTACCCCGTCGACGTAGCGCGTGACGACGTACGGCGGGTCGGCGGTGATGTCGGCGTCGATGACCTCGGCGATGCGCCGGCCGCGGACGCGCCGCAGCGTCGCCACCTCGCGTTCGAACCGGCGGCGTCCGTCCGTGCCGCCCACCAGCCACGGGCGCAACGTCTTGACCGAGACCCGCGACCCGTCGGGGGCAGTTGCGAGATACACCACGCCCATGCCGCCTTCGCCGATCTGCTCGGCGATGCGATATGGCCCGATCTTGGCCACTTCGGACGGCAATGTGTTCACCCCACGACGGTAGCTCAGGGACCCGCCTCACCATCGAATTCGCGCCACGGAGCGAATCTGCTGGGTGGACGGCGCGCGGTCTGCTATTGCTTGTACTTGACGGTGATCATGGGGGCTCGCGTGCGCACGTCTCGCGAGTTGTTGGGGAAGGACGACCCGGATGGGGAGCCAGGGGGCGACGGCTCGGCGCGACCGCGCGCAGACAGCTCGGTCGGTGCCCCGGATGCGCCGTCCGGCCAGTCCATTGGTACCCGAGGCGCTGGGCCGCGCGGTCAATCGCAGCGATCGTCTGGACGCGCTGACCCGGGAGTTGCGGGCGGCCGGGGGCGACGGGCGTACGTCGGCGTGGCTCGCCGAGCGGCTGGGCGTCTCGGCTCGCACGGTCAAGCGCGACGTCACCGCGTTGCAACAGGCCGGTGTCCCGATCAAGGCCGCCAGCGGTCCGCAGGGCGGCTACTCCCTCGCCGACGTTCCCGGCGCGGGTTCGGGTGGGCTCACCACCGACGAGGCGATCGCCGTCGTGGTCGCGCTGCAGGCCACACCTGACCAGCCGTTCGCCGCGGCGGGACGGGGGGCGGTGTCCAAGATCTTGCGATCGCTGAGCCCGGGCGAGCGGGCCGAGGTCGCGCGGGTGGCCGAACGCATCTGGATCCGGCCGGGTGAACCCACCCCGACGGCTGAGGACACCGTTCGCGACGTGCTCACGCGGGCGGCACGCGAATGTCGCGTCGTGGTGCTCGACTACGATCCTGGCGACGGTTCAGCGGCTCTGACGCTGCAGGTCGAGTCTCTTGGCTTCGCTCACTCCCGAGGGCAGTGGTTCGCGCTGATGTGGTGCCGCGAGCTCGAAGGCGGGCGGTGGCTGCGGCTCGACCAGATCGCGGCGGTGCAACTCACCCACGAGACCTACGAGCCGCGGGACGTACGCGACGTCTTCGGACCCGGCGCCGGGTCGGCCGACGCCCCGCACGATCACCGCTGACGGCAGCGCTCAACGCCGCAGCGGCGCTCGAGCGAACTCGGCGATGCCCTCGGCGAAACCGATCTCGGCCTCGAACCCGATGGCCTCGGCCGCCCGCTGCGGTGAGGCCACCACGTGGCGAACGTCGCCCAGCCGGTACTCGCCGGTGACCTGCGCGGCCGGAGCGTCGGCACCGAAGGCGGCGCACAGCGCCTGAGCCATGTCCAGGACGCTGTGCGGCTGCCCGCTGGCCACGTTCAGCGCGCCGGTCCAGGAGGACTCCAGGGCCAGGACGTTGGCGCGGGCGACGTCGCGCACGTGAACGAAATCGCGCATCTGGCCGCCGTCCTCGAACACTTTCGGCGCGGACCCGGCCTCCAGGGCGCTGCGGAACAGGGAAGCGACGCCGGCGTAGGGCGTGTCCCGGGGCATCCGCGGGCCGTAGACGTTGTGGTAGCGCAGCGCGCACACCGCGGCGCCGGTCTCGCGGGCGTACACACTGGCCAGGTGCTCGGTGTGCACCTTGGTCGCGGCGTAGACGTTGCGCGGGTCGGCCGGCGCGTCCTCGTCGATCCGAGCCCAGCTCAGCGCCGCGCCGCACTGGGGGCACGGCGGATCGAACCGGCCGGCGTCGAGGTCGGCCGCCGACCGGGGGCCGGGCCGCGTGTCTGCGTGAGTTTCACACGTGTAGCGGCCCTCGCCGTACACGACCATCGACGACGCCACCACCAGCCGGCCGGCGAAGCGGCGCCGCCACAGCGCACGCAACAACGTCGCGGTGCCCAGGTCGTTGTCGGCGACATAGGCGCGCACGTCGTCGAGGTCCACCCCCAAGCCGACGCGCGCAGCCTGGTGGCACACGGCATCGACGCCGTCGACGGCTCGCGCCATGGCGTCCTCGTCGTTGATGTCCACGGTGCGCAGATCGACCCCGGACGGCAACACAGGTGATTCGTCGTGCGCCACGAGTGAGTCGACCACCACCACGTCGGCGCCACGGTCGACGAGCAGGTCGACGACATGCCCGCCGATGAATCCCGCTCCTCCGGTCACGAGTACTCGCATCGTCTCTCCTCCGTCGAACGTCTCACCACGGCGAGCGCAGCGCCGCCTGCAGCGCGACGGCCACCACGACCTGACTGGACAGCCACCAGCGCGCCGTCCGGGCGGGCTCGCCCACCGCGGCACCGGCCACCAGGACCAGGGGCATGAACGGCTGCCAGATCCGTTCGGTCTCGGCCGAGGACAGCCCGGACACGTCGGCCAGCAGCACGACCGCCAGGCCCGACCCGACCACCAGCCAGGTCCGCAGGTCACGCAGGACCGCCAGACCGGCCGCCGTCGCGGGCCCGACGGCCACGGCGAACACCGCGAGATTCGCCACCACGAAGTAGTCGTGTGGACGAATCGCGCCGACTCCCGCGTAGTACTGCTGTTGAGTCACTTCGAGCCCGTCCAGCCACCAGTAGCCCACCAGCAGCGGCGCCAGAACCACCGCGGCTCCCGCGAGCGCGCAGGCCGCCAGGACCGCCCATCGCCGCCGCCACCCGGCGATCACCGCGATCGGCACGGCGAGCAAGGCCAAGCCGAACGACAGCAGCAAGGCCACCCCGAACACGGCACCGCCACCTACCGCGTACAGCACGCCGGCGCGGCCCGGGCGACCCGTTCCCAACACGATCAACGCCACCCCGGTCAACGCGACACCGGCGAACACCACGTCGGCGTTCGTGTGCCAGACCGCGGCCGGGGCGAGCACCAGGAACGGCGCCGCAGCACGAGCCACCCGGTCGCCGGCGACCTCACGCGTGATCACCAACGCCGAGACCGCCGCGGCGGCCACGCCGGACAACGCCAGCACGGTGTGAAAGCCGAGTCCGGTCAGCCCGGCCTGCTCGGCCGCCCACAACGCGGTGATCAGTCCCGGCGGGTGTGCCTGGAGGTGGACGGGCACGGAGTCCTGGTTCTGCACGTACCCGTCCAGGAAGGCGGCCAGGCCGCCGGCATCGTCCACCAGATGCGTGTGCTGCGCGTAGGCGTACTGGATGTCGCCGAACCCGGTGTCGCCGGGATCGACCACGGCCAGCGCAAGACTCCACACCGCCGTGGCCACAGCCACGACCGCGAGCAGACGACGCCAGGGCAGCGTCGCCGCCAGCGGTGGCAGGACGGCGATCGCGGTAGCGCCGATCGCCACGGGCACCACCAGCCGCCACGTCAGTTCCGCCTCCCACCGGCCGTAGAACGGCACGGCGTAGACCTTGATGTCTTCTGCGGCCTCGCGGACGACGTCGAGACCCCAGTAGCGCGCGATCAGGATCAGCGCTGCCCAGAGGACCAGCGCGACGGCGACTCGGCGCCTCACGACGGCAGGCGGATGGTGAAGCAGCAACCCCGGTCCCGATTCGCCACTTCGACCGAACCGGAGTGTGCCTCCACCAGGCCTCGGACGATCGCCAGCCCGAGCCCGCCGCCGCCGGCGTCCCGGCCGCGCGCCGCGTCGCCACGGAAGGCCACGTCGAACACTCGCGTCAGTTCGGTCTCGGGGATGCCGCCGCACTCATCGACGACCTGCAGCACGACACCGTCGGGGTCGGTCCGCGACTCGACGACGACCCGGCCGCCGGGCGGGGTGTGCCGCACCGCGTTGTCGAGCAGATTGTCCAAGGCTCGGGTGAACTCGCGGGCCGAGACTTCGACGTCGGGCAGCGCACCCACCTGTTCGACCAGCTCGACGTCCTTGACCGAGGCTCGCGTGGCGGCACCGGCCAAGGCATCGGCCACGACGTCGGCCAGACCGACCATCTCGTCGCTGAGGCGCAGCGATCCACTGTTGATACGAGACAGCTCGAACAGGTCGTCGACCAGCGCCGTCAGCCGCTCGGCGTCGTCGCGGATCTGCCGGTGGTATCGCGCGACGGTGTCTTCGTCGTCGGCGATCTTGTCGTCGAGCGCCTCGGCCATCGCGCGGATCGTGGCCAGCGGGCTACGCAGGTCGTGCGACACCCAGGCGATGAGCTCTCGCCGCGACGCCTCGAGCGTGCGCTCCCGGCGGCGGGACTCGTCCAGCTCGGCCGAGACGTCGGCGAGCTCACGGGCCAGTGCGGCCAACTCACCCGGGCCGGTGACGTCGTCGGTCGCGGCCCCCAGCTGTACGTCGGCGTCGGCGTCCTCGGGGCGGTCGTCCACCATGGTCCGGGCGAGGTCGACCACCTGACGAGCGCCGGTGCCGATGTCGTCGCCGAGTTGCAGAGCCGCGCCGACGGCGACCGCCGCGGCCACCGACACCACCACGAACAGCGCGGCCAGGTCGTGAGTCGAGATGAACATCGCCCAGGCCGAGGCGACGATGCCGCTGACCGTCACGAGCAGCGACGACAACGCGACGACCAACGCCTGCGCCCGGACCGGCCGGCCGCGGATGGCCCGCAGCACGGTGGCTCCGACCGCGGCGGCCACGCCGGAGGCCAGCACGGTGACCGACACCAGAACGATGGTGTCGCCGGTGTCCAGCCCGACCGATGCGGCGATGCCGGCGGCCACGATGAGTCCGGCGGCCAGCACCGCCACGCTCCAGCCTTGTCGCGCGCTCATGCGTGGTACCGGTACCCGACACCGCGGACGGTCACCAGGTGCCGCGGGTTGGAGGGATCGGGCTCGATCTTCTCGCGAAGCCGGCGGATGTGCACGGTGACCGTCGACGTGTCGCCGAAACTCCACCCCCACACGGCTTCGAGCAGTTCTTCGCGACGGTAGGCCCGTCCCGGATGGGTCATGAAGTGCACGAGCAGGTCGAACTCCTTGGTCGTGAGGGCCACGGTCTCGCCGCCGCGGCGCACCTGGTGGGCGACGACGTCCACCTCGAGGCCGGCACCGAGCAGCGTGCGCGCCGACGACGCCTCGACCGCGCCGGCCGCGGCTCGCCGCAGCACCGCCTTGACCCGCGCCGACAGCTCCCGGGGCGAGAACGGCTTGGTGACGTAGTCGTCCGCGCCGATCTCGAGGCCGGCGATCCGGTCGTTCTCCTCACCCAGCGCGGTGAGCATGACCACGGGGATGGGTGCGACCCGGCGCAGCCGGCGGCACACCTCGAGCCCGTCGAGACCCGGCAGCATGAGATCGAGCACGACGATGTCCGGTAACGACTGCAGGGCGCGGGCCAGGCCCGAGGTGCCGTCCGCGGCGAAGTCGACGTCGAATCCGTCGCGACGCAGGTAACGGCCGACCACGTCCGACAGCGCTGGATCGTCGTCGACGACCAGCACCCGCGGGCCCGCAGCGGTATCCATGTCACCCACCATGCCACCGCCGAGCCGTCTCGTCGGCGGCGTCCAAGGTCCTGGTCAGAAGTCTTTAGCGGCTTTTAAGGTTTACGGCCCGGGTATCTGCCTACGGTCAGTGGGCATGAAGGACTCGCACGTACTGGTGCTGGCGAAGGCCCCCGAGGCCGGGCGATCGAAGACCCGGCTGTGCCCCCCGTACGCTCCGGACCAGGCCGCCGAAGTAGCCGAGGCAGCTCTGGCCGACACTCTCGAAGCCGTGGCCGCATCCGGCGCGCGGCGGCGGATACTCGCGCTCGACGGCCCGCCGGGCCCGTGGCTGCCGCCAGGTTTCGACGTCGTCGCGCAGGTGAGCGGATCGTTCGCGACGCGGCTGCAGGCCGCCTGGGATCACGCCGGCGGTCCAGGTGTGCAGATCGGCATGGACACACCGCAGGTGACCGCTTCCATGCTGGACCACGCCCTGGGCTTGTTGGACGACCACGAGGCGCTGCTCGGGCTGGCCGAGGACGGCGGCTGGTGGGCGCTGGGACTGCGCCAGGCCCAGCCGGGTTTGTTCGACGGCGTGCCGATGAGCACGGCCCGCACCGGTTTCGACCAGTACATCCGGCTGCGCGCACTCGGACTGGCGGTGCGGATGCTGCCGACGATGCGTGACCTCGACACCGCCAGTGACGCGGCCACGATCGCCGCGAGCGCGCCGGGCACGCGGACGTCGCGAATCGTGCGGGCGATGCTCCCGCGTGCGGCATGACGGCCGCCAGTACGTCCGGTCACGGGGAATCGATGACCACGGTGCTGCGCCGGCGTGACGGCACGGCCCAGCAGCTGGCGGTCGACGACTGGACGGCGCCGGCGACGCCGGCCGAGCGCGGACTGCTCCGGTCACTGCACGGGCCCGTGCTCGACCTGGGTTGCGGTCCTGGTCGGCTCGTCGTGGCCCTGGGCGAACTCGGTATCCCGGCGATGGGCATCGACGCCTCGTTGCAGGCCGTACGGCGGGCGCGCACCCGCGGCGCCCAGGTCCTGCACTACTCGGTCTTCGACCGGTTGCCTCGTGAGGGCCGATGGCGCAGCGTCTTGCTCTTCGACGGCAACATCGGTATCGGCGGCTGTCCGACGACCCTGTTCAGTCGAGTGCGTGACCTGCTGGCCCGCGACGGCCGGGCGCTGGTGGAGACCGATCCCCCGGGCACGACGACCATCGAAGGCGAGGCACGCCTGGAACGTGCTGGCGAGACCACCAGCTGGTTTCCCTGGGCGTGGGTGGCTGCCGACGACGCGCCGCGGCTGGCCGGCGCCGCCGGACTTCGGTTGACCGGATGGCACGTCGCCGACGGCCGGTGGTTCGCGAGGTTGCGGAGGCGGACACGATGATCGACGTGATCTTGCCGGTTCTCGACGAGGCCGAAGCGATTCCGTGGGTGGTGTCGAGGATGCCGCCCGGGTACCGCGCCCTCGTCGTCGACAACGGTTCGTCGGACGGGTCGGCACAGGTCGCAGCTGCTGCCGGAGCGCAGGTCGTGCATGAATCACGGCGCGGATTCGGCGCGGCGTGTTACACCGGACTGGTCACCGCGAGTTCGACGGTGGTGTGCTTCATGGACTGCGACGCATCGCTCGACCCGCGAGATCTCCCGTCGGTCGCCGATCCGGTCACCGAGGGCGAGGCTGATCTCGTCCTGGGTGCCCGGCGCGGCGAGCGCGGCGCGCTGCCGCTTCATGCTCTGGTGGCCAATCGCTATCTGGCTCGTCGGGTCGCGCGCCTGACCGGTGCGCGGCTGAGTGACATCGGACCGATGCGCGCCGCACGGCGGGCCGATCTCCTCGACCTCGAGCTGACCGACCGCCGGTCCGGGTGGCCGCTGGAGATGGTGCTGCGCGCCGCCAGGGCGGGCTGGCGGATCGCCGAACGGCCGGTCCCGTACTACGCGCGAACGGGGCGGAGCAAGGTCACCGGGACCGTCCGGGGCACCGCCCAGGCGGTCTTCGACATGCGCCGACGTCTGATGGAGGCGCAACGCAGCGTGCGAGAGGAGCACCCGTGAACGAGGCGCACAAGGCCGAGATCGGTGTCTTCGGCGGCTCCGGTTTCTACACGTTCCTGTCCGACGTGGAAACCGTCACCGTCGACACCGCATGGGGTTCGCCGTCCGGGCCGGTCACGATCGGCTCGATCGACGACGTACGGGTGGCGTTCCTACCCCGGCACGGCCCTCACCACGAGTGGCCCCCGCACCGGGTGAACTACCGCGCCAACGTCGATGCGATGCGGCAATTGGGGGTGCACACGCTCCTCGCTCCGTTCGCCGCCGGTTCGCTGCGCCCGGAGATCCGCCCCGGTGACTTCGTCGTCGTCGATCAGCTCGTCGACCGGACGTCGGGCCGCCCCGACACCTTCTACGACCACTTCGACGAGGGGCCACAGCACATCTCGCTGGCTGACCCGTACGACGCCGGCGTGCGCCAGACCCTGCTCGCCGCGGCGCGACGCACGGGCGTGCCGGTTCACGACGGCGGCACCGTGGTGGTCGTCAACGGTCCGCGGTTCTCCACCCGGGCGGAATCGGCCTGGCACCGCAGCGCGGGATGGCACGTGGTCAACATGACCCAGTATCCGGAGGCAGCTCTCGCGCGCGAGGCCGGCATCGGCTACGGCGGCATGGCGCTGGTCACCGACTACGACGCCGGGCTCGACGACGACCCCACGATCGAACCGGTCACCCAAGACGCGGTGTTCGAGGTGTTTCGTACGAACAACGAGCGCGTTCGCGAGATGCTGATGTCTGCCGTGCCGGAGCTCGCCGGCCGCTGACGTCGCCTGACCGGGCGCGCCGTATCCACGCCGGCGTTTCCAGCCGGGGCGACGATCACCGAGGTCTCCGCCTGCGCTTGAACGGCTACTCCACCAAGCAGCTCGGCAAGTGCCGTGAGATGCCGACGTGGGATGGAGCTCCGTAGGTTCGAGTACTCGATGGCTTCGTCGGCGCGAGGGCTACCCGGAGAAGGTGGCGCTCTTCCCGGATCTCACCGTCGAGTACACGGGATTCGTCAACGGCACCGCCGCTCTCGACCATCTGACGGCGGCGTTCCCCGGACGCCCACCGGGATCGTCGTGATCGCGGCCTCGTCCGGTTCCTACCCCGACGCTCTGAAGCTCGACATCCTCCTGAGCAGCAGCAGGTGGGGTGCGGCCGATGCCGTCCCCGGCTGAGTCGAGAGCACTCGAACGGGTGCCCCGCAGTTCAGCATGCCCGGGTTGGTCGTCCGCAGCGCGCGGCACGACCCCGGAATCGTGTTCGTCCGTTACGACTACGCCTACGACTTGAATCAGGCGACGCTTTTCGCCTCGGCGGCGTTCCGGTCGACGACCAACTCACGATGCTCGACACGAACGAGGCACGCATCGAGGACGCCGGCGTGGATCTGCTCAGTTTCACCGCTCCCGTCAACGATGATGTCGCGTTCCGGATCGACGGCTTTCTACACCGAGACCGTCCCGGGCAGTTTTCGTGAGTCTCGTGGCCCTCTTGACCGACGTGTTGTGAGCGCTCA
>NZ_DAHVSH010000135.1:0-3157 GCF_027324685.1 Haloactinopolyspora sp. | reverse complement strand
ACTCGTCACCTGGTGCACGGGCGAGCCGCAAAACGGTGCGTCGCCGAGGTGCACGATGCTGCCGTGGTCGGTTACCGCCAACAGCCCGCCACCGTCCGGTGTTACCGCCAGGCCGACGAAGGATCCGACGTGACGTTGCTCATAGGGCGTGCCGTAGTGGATCGCGTCGCCGTATGCGTACAGGTGGCCGTCCGCGCCGAGCAGCCAGTAGCCATTGCCACCTGGTGTCGCTGCGGCACCGATGATCCGCGAGGATGCGGATTTCTTCGGGACCGAGCCGAAGTTGTGCGCCCCGCCGTAGCTGTAGACGCCGCCGGCGGCGGTGATGAGGTCGTACGCGTTGGTGGTCGAGCTTGGCGCCACGCCGGTCGAAGTCGACGCTGGGGCGGTCGTGGTCGTCGAGGTCGAGCCCGTCCCGCTCGTTCCCGTCGCCGTGGCGCTTGTCGGCGGTGCCAGCGTCTGGACGGTCGCCGGCAGCGTTGTCGTGGTCGTCGACGTCGAGCCGGTCCCGCTCGTGCCCGCCGTCCCTGACGTGCCCGCAGGTGTCCCGCTCGTGCCCGGGTACGTCGTCGTGGTCGTGGCGCTCTGTTCTTCGAGGCCGTAACGGGCAGAGCTCCCCGACGTCCCCGAACTCCCCGAGGTCCCTGCCGTCCCCGAGGTCCCTGACGTTCCTGCCGTCCCCGACGTGCCAGTCGTTCCTGACGTACCCGACGTCCCGCTCGTGCCCGACGTACCGCTCGTTCCTGACGGCAAGACGCAGCCATAGGTCGCCCCGGTGTGCACATCACTCGCAGGTCGCCGGGAGGTCGCGCCAGCGCGCCCGGTTGTCGCAAGGATCGTCGGCGCGATCGCAGCGAGGGACACCGTGGTGGCGATGCGGCGCGTCCAGCCACGTCGGCGTGCACTTCTTGGGGCGTGGTTCATGGACGTCTCTGCACTGGGTCGCAATTCGGCCGCATTGGCGGCCCGTACTGGGTGTCGACGCGCCGGGCGCGGGAAACCGATGAATTCCTGAAAAACCCGCCATTTGTTGGCGCTGTGGAGCACCCACCCTCGCGCGTCGAGCGCCCGGTGGCGAGAGTCCCTGCGCGCCCCTAACAGAGTGCTAACGCCAGATGGGCCGCTCGGATTGAGCGGCTTCGCGCGATCGCAACATTCGGCAAGACCGCCGATCGCGCTGGGATTCCGGGCGGCTGGACGGCAGACACGGCGACACCCGACCGAGCTCGGGGATCGCCCACCGAAGATGTCGCAGAATTCACCGATGCCACCTCGGTTCGGTCAATCGAGCCGCTATTGGTTCGATCGGGGGCGACCGATCAAGGGGGGCATCCGAGCTGACTTGCCTGTTGGGTCGTGGAGGTCCAGACTCGCCTGGCCGCGCGATCCCGGCTGGGGTCATCCCTGAAGGAGCGCTTGTTGTCAAGGCAGTGCCGGCCACAGGCCGGCTCCTTTGGCCTGTCGCTGTTGGGGGCTTCTGGCTCGTCGTGGTTCAGCGCGTGGGCGCGACGAATCGTCCCGACGTAATGGTCGGAAGGGAAGGGCGGTCAAGGCCGGCCGTGAGGCCGCCCGTAGGGGAAGCCTTGACGGTCCGGAGAGTTGGCGTCGCACAATGGGATCGAGGAGCCCGGCAGGGCTCCTCGATTGCCTCCGGCGCCGGCGTGTGCCGCGGTCGGGTCGGGGTGGTCAGGATTGCGGCGGGCGGCCTCCGGTGTTGGCGGGATGGGACGCAGGCCTGGCTTCAGCAACCCGGTCGAGTTGCCTGGACACGCCGATGGCTCGGGTGTCGGTCATCCCTTCGCCGCGGCGAGGCGGCATGAAGCCATTCGGCACAGCCGTGATGGGCGCAATCAAGTCTGGACGGCCGCCATGTGGGCCATGACCCCGTCGTGCTCGCACCACGGCTGCGTCCGAGCCGTCACGCCGTCTTCTCGGCAAGACAGCGGACCTCGCCGTCGCGCATGCCGTAGAAGACCAACGTGAGAAGTTTCCGTCCGGCGGCGACCTTGGCGATCATCTTGCCGCGCCGGGCGGCCAGGCGGCGGTAGTCCGCCTTCAAGAACACCGGGCCGCGTGGGCCGGTGGCCGCCTCCATCGCCGCCCAACGCACCAGCCGAGAACCCTGCTTGGTGATCCGCCCCCGCCGGATCGTGGTGTCGGACTCGTGGTGGCGGGGCGTCATCCCCGCCCAGCTGGCGAGCTGGCCGGGTCGCTGGAAGCGGGTGATGTCGCCGATCTCGGCGACGAACACCGCGGCCAGGGTCCGACCCACCCCGGGGATGGTCTGGAGCGCCTCATATGCCTTGTCGTCGGCGAGGCGGCGGTGGATCGCCGTGTCGAGCGCGGCGATCTCGGCGTTGTGCAACGCCACCAGCCGACGCATCGACTCGACACGCGCCTGGTAGGGCGCGTCGAGACAGAGCTCGTCAAGGACCAGGTTGCCGGCCACGCCGAACAGGTCGCTGAGGACCACGACCACGCCCTGCTTGGCGAGCACGGCATGCACCTGCAACTTGGCGTTGGTCCTGGCGCCAACCAGGCCATGACGGTGCCGGACCATCTCGCGCAGCTCCCGCAGCGCCGGCGGAGCGATCCAGGACTCCGGCAGCCGTCCCATGCGCAGCAGGTCGGCCAGCAGCTGCGCGTCGGTCTCATCCTTCTTCACCCGCTGATAGCCGAACGCCTTCACCCCCAACGGGTGCGCGAGGTGCACGACCGCGCCGTTCTCGGCCAGCACGTCGGCCGCCCAATACCAGCCCAGAGTCGCCTCCAGCACCACCTCCGGGCTCGGGCCGGCCTTGCCGATCTCAGCCGCGAAGGCCATCGCCGAGTTCTCCACGCGGCTGCGCTCAAGGACCGTCCCGTCGGGCGTCATGCGCACGAAGACGCTGCGCCGTCGGTGCAGGTCGATACCCACGTACTGTCGTTGCTGTTCCACCGGAGTCTCCTTCCGTCGTGGACGGGTTTGTTTGGCGACACCGAGTGTGCCCGGCACACCCGGTCCCGACCGACGGGAGGTACTCCGGCGGGACACCCCGCCACTGCTGCTCGAACCAGGCCTCATCACACACGCTCCTGGGACCACGGCGCCCCGGCCCGCTCGCACCAGCCGGGCCGATCACGCAGGAGCCGCGCAGCGCTCCTTCATACGATCAAG
>NZ_DAHVSH010000130.1:0-3410 GCF_027324685.1 Haloactinopolyspora sp. | reverse complement strand
GCGACCATCCCGCTGGTGCGCAGGCACGGCTTCGACGTCAGCACGCGGCAGATCGCCGAAGCCGCGGGCATCGCCGAAGGCACGATCTTCCGCGCCTTCGACGACAAGCAGGCGCTGCTGGACCAGGTGGTCGCCGCGGTGATGGACCCCGGGGACGTGGAGCGGCGATTAGATGCCGTCGATCGCGAGCTCCCGCTCGAACAACGGCTGCTGGTGGTCGTCGAGATCATGAACGAACGCCTCACCAGCGTGTTCCAGTTCATGACCGCCGTCGGCTTCGCCCGGCCGCCAGGTGACGACGAGTCCAGGCGGCACGAGCCGCCCTTGCACGCCGGCATGATGGCGCGTATCGAGGCGCTGCTCGAACCGGATCGGCACCGGTTGCGGGTCACGCCGGTCCAAGCGGCGTGGCAGCTGCGGGTGCTCTGCTTCGCCGGCTTCCATCCGCTCATCAACGACGACCGCCCGCTCACGCCGGCCGAGGTCGTCGACCTGCTGCTGCACGGCGTTCTGCGCGACGCGAACCTCTGACCCGACCCGGGGAGCCCACCCATGCTCATCCGCCTCTTGCGGACCTACCTGCGGCCCTACCATTCACGCCTGGCCGCCGTGGTGGTCCTGCAGCTGTTCGGCACGCTCGCCGCGCTGTACCTACCGAGCCTGAACGCCGACATCATCGACCACGGAATCGCCCGGGGCGACACCGGCTACATCGTCTCGACCGGCGTATGGATGCTGGGTGTGACCCTGGTCCAGGTGGTGACCATCATCGCGGCGGTCTACCACGGTGCCTACATCGCCATGGCACTCGGGCGCGACGTCCGGGCCGCAATCTTTCACCAAGTCGGGTTGTTCTCGGCGCGTGAGGTCGCACGCTTCGGCGCGCCGTCGCTGATCACCCGCAACACCAACGACGTCCAGCAGGTCCAGATGCTGGTGATGATGACCACCACCATGCTGGTCATGGCGCCGATCATGTGTGTCGGCGGCATCATCATGGCGCTGCGCCAAGACGTGCAGCTGTCGTCGCTGATGCTGGTGTCCGTTCCGGTCCTGGGAATCGGGGTCCTGCTCATCGCGCGCCGGATGGTGCCGCAGTTCCGCGCCATGCAGGAACGCATCGACGTGGTCAATCGGGTCTTGCGCGAGCAGATCACCGGTATCCGGGTGGTGCGTGCGTTCGTGCGCGAGCCGTACGAGCAGCACCGCTTCGGCCAGGCGAACGCTGCGCTCACCGACACCGCGTTGCGGGTGGGCCGGTTGATGGCGCTGATGTTCCCGTTCGTCATGCTCGTGCTCAACGCCTCGAGCGTCGCGGTCCTGTGGTTCGGCGGGATGCGCGTCGACAGCGGCCAGATGGACGTGGGAGCTCTCACCGCCTTTCTCACCTACCTCATGCAGATCTTGATGTCGGTGATGATGGCGATGTTCATGGTGATGATGGTGCCGCGCGCCGCCGTGGCGGCCGAGCGGATCACCGGGGTTCTCGACACGGAATCGTCGGTCGTACCGCCGTCGCGGCCGGTGACCGACCTGGCCAGTCCCGCCGCGCTCGAAGTTCGCGAGGCCGGGTTCACCTACCCCGGAGCCGATGAACCGGTGCTCGACAGCGTGTCGTTCACGACCGGGCCGGGGGAGACGACGGCGATTCTCGGCAGCACCGGGGCGGGAAAGTCCACGCTGATCGACCTGGTGCCGCGGCTGATGGATGTCACCGCCGGTGCGGTGCTGGTCGGCGGGGTCGACGTCCGGGAGGCCGACCCGGACGTGTTGCGCCGGCGCATCGGGCTGGTGCCGCAACGGCCGTATCTGTTCTCGGGCACGGTCGCGAGCAACCTGCGTTACGGGCGGCCGGAGGCCAGCGACGACGAACTCTGGCAGGCGCTCGAGATCGCTCAGGCCAGGGATTTCGTCGAAGAGATGCCCGAGGGACTCGACGCGCCCATCGCCCAGGGCGGCACCAACGTCTCCGGTGGGCAGCGCCAGCGCCTGGCCATCGCGCGCGCTTTGGTGTGCCGGCCGGACATCTACCTGTTCGACGACTCGTTCTCCGCGCTCGACGTCGCCACCGACGCTCGGCTCCGCGCCGCGTTGCGCCCGTACACGGCGGCCTCGGCCGTGGTGATCGTGGCTCAACGTGTGTCGACGGTGCTCGATGCCGACCAGATCGTCGTGCTCGAGGACGGTGTCGTCGTCGGCATCGGCCGGCACGACGAGCTGATGACCACCTGCCCGACCTATATCGAGATCGTCGAGTCTCAGCTGAGTGCGGAGGAAGCGGCATGAGCACGGCCAAGAGCCCGGCCTCGACCACCACCCGCGCGCCAGCACCCGGCTCCGGCGGGCCCGGTATGGGTGCGCCGCCGCAGAAGCCGATGGAGTTCGGACCCTCGGCGCGCCGCTTGCTCGCCCGGCTCCGCCCGGAGCGCCGTGGAGTCACCCTGGTGATTGCGCTGGCCGTGCTGGCGGTGTTGCTCAACGTGCTCGGTCCGCGTGCTCTCGGTGAAGGGACCGACCTGATCTTCCAGGGCTTCGTGGGCAGCAGGCTGCCCGACGGAGTGACGAAGGAGCAGGCGGTCGAGCAGTTGCGGGCCGGGGGACAGGGCACGTTCGCCGACATGGTGGCCGGCATGGACGTGACCCCGGGGCAGGGCGTCGACTTCGATGCGCTGCGCTGGGTGCTGCTCGGGGTGCTCGCGTTGTACCTGGGCGCGGCGCTGTTCTCGTGGCTGCAGGCCTATCTGCTCAACATCGTCGTGCAACGCACGATGCTGCGGCTGCGCTCGGACGTCGAAGACAAGATCCACCGGCTGCCGTTGAGCTACTTCGACCGGAACGCCCGTGGCGACCTGCTCAGCCGCGTGACCAACGACATCGACAACATCTCGCAGAGCGTCTCGCAGACCATGAGCCAGCTGCTGACGTCCGTGCTGACGGTGCTGGGCATGCTGACCATGATGGTGGTGATCTCGCCGCTACTGGCCGTGATCGCGCTGATCACGGTTCCGCTGTCGGTTCTGATCACCGCCCGGATCGCCAAACGCTCGCAGAAGGAGTTCGTGGCCCAATGGCGCGAGACCGGTGAGCTGAACGCGCACGTCGAAGAGACGCACACCGGGCACACGCTGGTCACGGTCTTCGGCCGCCACGACGCCAGCGAGCGCGAGTTCCAGGAGAAGAACGAGCGGCTGTTCAAAGCGAGCTTCGCCGCGCAGTTCATCACTGGGATCATCCGGCCGGCGATGATGTTCCTTGGCAGCCTGAACTACGCGGCGGTCGCCGTGATCGGCGGGCTGCGGGTGGCGTCGGGCTCGATGAGCCTCGGCGAGGTGCAGGCGTTCATCCACTACTCCCAGCAGTTCACCCAACCGCTGGCCCAGCTGGCGTCGATGGCGAACCTGGTGCAGTCG
>NZ_DAHVSH010000126.1:0-11672 GCF_027324685.1 Haloactinopolyspora sp. | reverse complement strand
AGGAAGATGTTCGCCTCGGCCTCGACCATCCGCGCCAGCTGTTCCTGGTCAGCTGGCGGCAAGTCGTCCCAGAGCAGCCAGCCGCCGAATGCCGCGTTGAACGTCCACAGCGCGCTCTGCCAGGCGCTGCCCCAGCCGGTGGGCAGGTTCGACTCGTGCGTGGCGGCGATCGAGGTGATGAGCCGAACCGCGACATCGGTGGCCTCGGGGATCGCCACGCCGGTCACATCCGGGTCGTACGCCCTGGTGGCCAGCGACGTGGCCAAAGCCAGCGCCTCGCTGCCCGGCGGGCGGATGTTCCCCTCCGCCACGCCGCCGAGATCGAGATAGTCGCCGGTCTGGTCGCCGTAGGTCTGCGGAAACCAGGTCTGCAGCGCGTATCGGTTCGTGTTGAGCAGGATCGTGCGGGCACGCTCGGCGTGCGCGTCAGCCGGCAACCCGGCGTCGAAGTCGTCCCAGTCGATGGGCACGACGGCGTCGGCGGTCGGCGTGGGGGTGGACGTGGTGGCCGCCGCCGGTGGCGGTGCCGGAGCGGCCGTGAGCAGGAGCGCGGCGGCCGCCGTCAGGCTGGCGATTCCTCGGGGTGCTGTGGACAACGTCGTCCTCCTCTGCGCGTCGGGACGGGGATGGATCAGTGGGCAGGCCCCTCCTGGAGCTCGGAGCGGAAGCGGTACTTGCCTGATCCGACTTCGTAGACGGCGTAGCCGTCGCGCATCTCGAGGAACCGGACGCCGTCGGCTGCGTCTGCGCGACGCCCGCCTTCGGTGACGTCGCCGGGGTCGGAGGTGGGGACGTGGACGGTTGCCGTCGCGTTGACGGGCACGGTGACCTCGAGCGTGAAGGTGTCCCCGGAGTGCTCCCACTCGGTTTCGATCTCGCCGCGAATCGAGTCGTACTTCGCCTTGGCCTCGTCGACGCCCCCCGGGTGCGGGCGGACGACGAACCTCTCGTAGCCCGGCCCAGCCGGATCCGCGGAGATCCCGGCGACGTGGCTGTAGAACCACTCGTCCACGGTGCCGAGCATGTAATGGTTGTTGGACCCAAGCCGCATGGGCCAGCGGGACGGGATCGTCGTCATCCCGTTCTCGATCCAGTGGCCCCAGCTGGGCTCGGTGGTCTGGCCGGCGAGACGATGGGCGACGTCGTGGTGGCCGTGCTCGGACAGCACCGGCAGCAACACACTGGTGCCCAGGATGCCGGTGTTGAGATGCCAGCCGCGGGCCTCGATGTCGTCGACCAGGCTCTGGACCACCGACGCCTCGTGGGCCTCGGGGACCAGGTCGAAGGCCAGCGGCACGGCGTTCGACGTCTGCTTGTACTCGATCCCCTCGAAGGTGTCGTAGTAGCCGTTGTCCTCGTCGAAGAAGACCTCGTTGAAGCGGTCCCGCACGTGGTCCGCCAGGGTGGCGTAGTGCTCGGCGTCGGAGGTCTTGCCGAGGACGGTGGCGATGCGGGCCATCTCGCGCAGCGACTTGTAGAAGTACGCGGTGCCGACCAGGCGCCGGTCCTCCTCGGGGTTCGAGCCGAACGGCGACGCGTGGTCCCCGTACTGCTCGACGCTCATGATCCCGTCGTCGAGCAGGGTCTCCATGAAGTCCATGTACCGGGTGAGGAAGGCGTAGTGCTCGGTGAGCACCGCGCGATCGCCGTAGTCGGTGTAGAGCGACCACACCAGGGCCGGGAGCACCCCAGTCCAGGCGGCGGAGATGCTCACCGAGCGGGAGTCGTTCGGCCATGGGGCCACGACGGTCACGCGCCCGAGACCGCGTGCCTGGTCGTCGTTGCGGTTCTGCGCGGTGTCGACCTGGTTGTCCTCGAAGTCGTTCAGCCACTTCTTGAGGAAGGCGGCCATGTCGAAGTTGTAGAGCATGGTCGGCAGCGCCACGTGCGCGTCGCCCGACCAGCCGCGCCGTTCGAAGGTCGGGCTGTCGGTCGGCATGCCGTGCAGGTTGTTGAGGATGGTCGCTCGCATCGCCTCGTGAATCTGGCCGTAGAGCTCGTTGGACGATTCGAAGACGCCGACCGAGTCGACGGCGTTGTGGACCTCGCGACCCGTGATGGTGCCGGTGGTGGGCGGCTCTGGCAGGCCCTCCACCTGGACGTACTGGAACCCGGTGTAACTGAACGACGGTTCCCAGACCTCCGTGCCCTCGCCGGCGAGCACGTAGATGTCCAGCTGGCCCTCCGCGTCGCTACGTTCGGGGTCGTAGTGGCCGAGATTGGCCACCGTCCCGTCGTCGTTCAGTTCCTCGCCGTACAGCATCCTGACCTCGGTGCCGGCCGCGCCGGAGACCGAGAGCCTGGCCCAGCCGGCCGTCGTCCGGCCCATGTCGAACACGTAGACGCCAGGCTTCGGCTCCGTGATGCGCACCGGCTCGATGTCGGTCGCCGTGACAGGGGGCATGGTCTGCGCTCGAACCAGCGGTGCCGGCGGCGAGAGGACCGCGGCGCTCGACCAGCTAGCCGCCTGGTAACCGGGCGACGCCCAGCCCGGCTTCGCTCGCCGGGCGTCGTAGGTCTCGCCGGTGGCGATGTTGTCGTAGACGGTGGGCCCCTCGGTCACCTGCCAGGACCCGTCCGAGGCGACCGTCTGGGTGGTGCCGTCGGTGTAGTCGACCTCCAACTGCAGCAGCATCTTGGTGTCGTCGACGAAATCCGCACCGCCGGCCGGGACGACGAATCCGTGATGACCTCGGCCGAGCTCGGCGCCGATCGCGTTGGCGCCTTCTCTGAGCTGGTCGGTCACGTCGTAGGTCGAGTAGAGGACGCGTCGGTTGTAGTCGGTGAACGCCGGGTCGAGCATCCGGTCACCGATGCGCTCTCCGTTGAGGACGTAGGTGCCGTAGCCGAGCCCGCTCACATAGAGCCGGGCCCGGCTGACCGGCTTGGTGACGGTGAATTCCTTGCGCAGCAGGGGTGCCGGCGGATGGCTCGGCCGGAGCCGGACCTGGTTCGGCCACGGCCCTTCGCCGTAGGGCGCGACCTCGAGCGCGTCGGACCACCCGGAGTCATCGAACCCCGGCTGCTGCCAGCCGGACTGGTTCTGGCGCGTCACCCGCCAGGACGCGTCCGTCACGACGTCGAGCCGCCGGCCGTCGGCCAGCTCGACCTCGAGCTTGGCCACCAGACCTGCCGGGCCGACATAGCGGTTGCGGCCCGACACCGCCAGGGTGTTGGTCCCGGCGGTCAGTTGGTCGGTGAGATCGACCTCGATGGCCATGCGACCGCCGAACACGCGGGTGTGCGAGCGCGCGGCCTCGGTACCGTTGACGTGCAACACGAAGGCGTCGTCCGCGGCCAGCACCATCACGGCCCGCTCCACGGGTTCGGCCGGCAGCTCGAACGTCCGGCGGAAGTAGCGGGTGCCGGCCGCCACGGAGTCCGCCGGGTCGCCCTCCGGATTCCAGATCCAGGCAGCTCCGACCGGGTTGACGGGCCCTTCCGGCATGCCGATCCATTCGGCCTCCCAGTCGGACTCGTCGAGCAGCCCCATCTCCCACCAGGACGTGTCGCTCCACCGCGAGCGGTCACCGTCGCCGTCGGCCACTTGCACCCGCCAGAAGTAGCGGGTGCCGGATTCCAGGCTCGGACCCGCGTAGGCGACGTTGACCGACTGCGACGACTCCACCCAGCCGGAGTCCCACACATCCGGGCGGCCGCGGGCCGACCGGTCCGCGGTGGAGGCCACCTGAATCCGGTACGCGCTCTGGACCTGTGCCCGCTCCGAAGACTCCAGCACCCAGCTCAGCAGGGGTTGGGGCGCGTCGATGCCCAGCGGTTCGTGCAGGTACTCCACCGTCGTGTCCACCACGACGATCTCCGAGCCGGCCGCGGCCGACTCCGGCGCGGGTGGGATCGCCGCCATGAGCAGTGCCGCCAGTGCCGGTAGAACCAGTAGTCGGTGTCGAAGCACGCTGCCTCCCGCAATCGGTCACGCTTGCCAATCGGTTCTCGAACCTGGAACGTCAGTTGGTCACCGGTGCCAGCAGTGCGAGGTCGACCACTTCCGCCAGCCGTTCCCGCCCGGCATCGCTGGGGTGCAGGTGATCGCCCTTGTCGTATTCGGGCAGGAGGCGCACCGGATCGTCCGGGTCGCGTAGCGCGGCGTCGAAGTCGATGACGCCGTCGAAGACGGGGTCGGTGCGCAGGAACTCGTTCACCTCCTGGCGCACGATCTCCTTCTCCGGTGTGAAGGTCGCGGCCCCGCCGATCGGGGTCAGGGTGCCGACCACCAGTCGCAGTCCGCGGGAGTGCACCCGGTCCGCGATCTCGCGGTAGGCGTCGATCAGCGGTTCGGCCGAGGTGACGCTGCGCGACACGTCGTTGATGCCTTCGAACAGCAGCACCGTGTGCACGCCCGGCTGGTCCAGTGCGTCACGGTCCAGCCGGTCGAGAACCCGCGGCCCGTACCCGTCGAACAGGATCCGGTTGCCCGACATCCCGGCGTTGAGCACCCCCGACTGCTGCGCCGGCGGCAGCTCCAGGATCCGGCGGGCCAGATGGTCGGGCCAGCGCAGGTTGGTGTCGGGCACGTCGCCGCCGCCGTCGGTCAGCGAGTCGCCGACGATCGCGACCGCGCCCGCCGCCTCGGTCGTGTCGAAGGAGACCCGGTCCAGCCAGAACCAGTGCTGCAGTTCATCGGTGAACGCGTCGCCCCCGGCCTCGGCAGCGTGCCGGCCGTCGGCGAGGTAGCTCGTCGCCGACGGCCGCAGGTGTCCGGTCACCGTCGGGACCGACCCGGGTACGTACGCGCTGACGACGACGTCCGAGGCCGGTGTCCAGCTGCCGGCCACGGGGTCGCTGACCACCGAGCTCCCGGCCGGCACCGTGACCGTGGCCTGACCACCGAAGGTGACCGGCCGGATACTGCCCTCGACCACCTCGGCGCGCTCCTGCTGCTCGCCCACCGTCACCTCGCCGAACGTCACCGGCCCGAGGCCGAAGGCGTTGGTGAGCCGGAGCCGCAGGTCCTCGCCGCCGATGCTGGTGCGCACCACCATCCGCACCGTCTGGTTCGCGAGCTGCACGTCTTCGAGCAGTGACGACGACGCCGTCCACGTGCCGGTGCCGGGGTGCGGCGGCTCGTCGATCACCGGCGTGAACCGCACGGCGTCACCGCGCGCGTTCCCGGGCGCATCGCCGACGGTCAGCGTGACCGAGCCGAGCCGGTCCTCGGTGAACTCGTACTCGCCGAGCGAGATCCAGCGCCCGCCGTCGACCCGCTGGTCGAGCACGGTGTCGGTCGTTCCGCCGGCATGGGTCACCGTGAAGGTGGCGGCCGGCGTGCTGTTGGTGTGCAGGGGGAACCAGACCGCGACGTCGTAGCTGCCGTCCAGCAGTTTCGCCGACCACGTGGCGGTCGAACCGTCTGTCGAGCTGTAGCGCGACTTGGAGCCGTCGAACCCGGCCAGGCTGCTGCCGGCCCAGGTGCCGGTCTCGGCGTAGGCCGGTGTCTCCGGGTCGCAGGTCGCGGGCGTGCCCTCGTCGGTGACGATGACGACCGACGGACCGCCATCCGGTGCGGTGACGACCACCGGCTCGGACCACGGCCCGGTCCCGACGGTGTTCGCCGCGGCGACGGTGTACGTGCCGGCCGCCCGGTCCGGGGTCCCGAGCACCAGGGAGGTGCCGGTGGTGCTGCCGATCACGCCATCGATGCAGGCCGCGGACTCCGCGACCTCGACGACGTACGACCGTGCGCCGGGAACCGGGTCCCAGCTCAGCCTCACCTGGCCGTCGTCGCCGGTCTCAGCGCTCACCGCGCCGGGTTCCGCCGCCGGCGCCGCGGTCTCCACCGGCAGCGAGTGGTCGGCCCGGCCACCGCCGCTGAGCACGTAGTCGTGCCCGGGCGCGAAGGCGAACCGGAAGGCGCCGGTGACGTCGTCGACGTCGAAGTCGACGTCGCGGCCGGTCGTCCGGTCGGTGATGCGCAGCTGGCCCGGGTCCCAGCCGGTGTTGGCGTTGCGGATCCGGCTGCGGTTCTCGCCGTCGGTCCACTCGAACACCGAGCCGGTGGTCACCGGGTAGACCTCGGCGGTGAACCCGGTGACCTCGCCCGCCTCGGACCGGTCCCGCGTCACCAGCACGCCCTTGCCGCCGACGAACGCAGGCACGCGGTCGGTGCCGACGGCGTAGTCCTCGAGCGTGCAGGGGCCGTCGTACACCGCGCCCGTGGAGTAGTCGATCCAGCGCCCGGCCGGCAGGTACACGTCGCGGGACTGCGCGGTCTCGAAGTCGGCCCCGAACACCGGTGCGGCCAGCAGCGACTCGCCGAGCATCCACTCGTACTGCCGGGTCTCGTCGTTCACCAGGCCGTAGGTCGCGGGGTCGTCGGGATAGGCGATCGGCAGCGGCGTCATGGCGTACGGGAAGCCGGACTCGTGGCCGTCGAGCACGGCGTCGTAGATGTACGGGTGCAAGGCGTCGTGCCACAGCGCAAGGTCCTTGACCTGATCCGCGTAGTCCGTCCGGCCGAGCTCCCACGGCCCCTTCCCGAAGGCCAGCACCGGCGTCATCGCGTTGAACTGCGCGTTGCGCATGAAGTAGTCCATGTACGCCGGGTCGTCCATTCGCGGCCCCGGCGTGCCACCCACGTAGTCCGGGTACAGGTTGCCTGCGCCGCTGGCGGCCATGTTGAGCAGGTTCACCGGCATCCGGTCCGGGTCCTCGTGGAAGACGTCGCCCGTGCCGTAGATGGTGTCGTTGATGCGGATGATGTCGCCGGGCACCGAGTAGGCGGCGTTGCGCACCATGAGCAGGTCGCCGGCGTCGGCCAGGGCGGTCTGGACCGGGTTCCAGTTGCCGTCGAGGTGGAGGTCCGGCTCGTAGAGCATGGTGTCCTCCTTCCACCCGTCGACGTCCCACAAGCGCATCCGGTCGACGTACCAGTCGACGGCGTCGTCGTTGGAGCCGTCGAGGACGTAGCTGGCACCGCTGGGGAACTGCGCCCGCGTGACGACCGTGGGGGTGCCGTCGTCGTCGGTGAGCAGGTGACCGGCTGCCGCCGCCTCCGGCATGAACGGCCCGTCGTAGTGGTCGTTGTGGTTTCCGCCGTCTTCGGGTGCGGCCTTGAAGTTGTTCCGCGCACCGAGCAACAGATCGAGGTCGTTGTCGGCGAACAGCTTCTTCAGCCGGTCCGGGTCGGGGTAGCGCGGGTTCGGCAGCCCGGGCTGGGAGTCCTCACGGTCGGGTTCGTGGGTGTCGTCCCACATCCCGAAGCTGTTCGTCGTCCCCTCGATCGGTTTGCCGCGCGGTCCCGGCCAGAATCCGGAACCCACGACGCCCCAGCCCAGCGGATAGCCGTGGTCGAGGAAACCCTGAACCGTCTCTTCGACCGACGACTGGTAGGTGTTCCAGGCCAGCGCACCGTAGGCCTCCCACCCGAGCTCGAACATGTCCGGGCGGGGTTCGACATCGGTGTAGCCGTGCTCGGCCCGGGCCTCCTTGTAGTCGGCGTAGACGCGCTTGAGATCACCGGCGAGGAAGTAGTGCGCCGCGTCGACCTCGTCGGCTCCGGCCACGCCGAGCCGGTTCTCCGACTCGGTCAGCCCTACTCGCTTCTGGCCCTCGTCGAACAGCACCTGGGCCACCCCGGCCTGCGGGAACACCATGAACGTGCTGATGAACCGCTTGCACGAGCCTTGGTTGGTGATGTTGTCCAGGACGATGCCGCTCAGCTCGGTGGTCGGCCGGGCTTCGACCTTTCCGCTACACGGGGTGCCCTGGTCGGGCTGGCCGTTGGCGTGCGCGCCGTAATCGCCGAGCCCGTAGGCGGGACCGCCTGGGCCGGTACGCAGGTCGATCGTGGCCGGGGCGGCGTCGAGGTCGCGCACGGCGATGCGCACCGTGGTGGCCGACGGGTGCACGTGAACCCGGACGGCCGAGCCGTCGTCGAGTCCGACGTCCAGAACGGCGGTCGCGGCCTTCGGGTTGCTCACCAGGTCCGTGGTGACGGCGTCGGCGAACTCGTCCGCGCCGTCGCCGCGCACGCGCAACCCGGAGTCCTCGTGCGGGGGGAGGGTTTGAGCACCAGAGGCGTCGGTGAAGCCGTAGCGGAAGCCGTCCTTGTCGATCACCATCTGGTAGGTGTCACCGGTGACGGTGATCTCGTCCGCGGTCTCGGTCACCGTCGGTCGCTTCGCCGGCGCGGCTTCCACCGGTTCGGCCCCGGCCGTGATCAGCCACGGCGCTGTAGCGACCAGCGCGGCGGTAGTGAACGCGCAGAGTCTGTTCACGATCAACTCCTCGATCCGCTCCGAGCACCTGGCGCGCCCGGGCCGTTGCAGGAACTTCAGAACTCAGGGCCGTCCTGGACGACGACGTTGGTCCCGGCACCGCCGTTCACCACGTCGCGGCCGGACCCGCCGTACACGACGTCGTCGCCGTCGCCGGCGTTGACCACGTCGCGGCCCGGGCCACCGAACAGCGTGTCGTCGCCCTCGGCACCGTTGATCACGTCGTCGCCGGAACCGCCGCAGATGACGTCGTCACCGCCGCGGCCGTTGATCACATCGCGACCGCCGAGGCCCACGATGACGTCGTCACCGGGCGTGCCGACGAGCACGTCGTCGCCCTCGGTCCCGACGATCGTCGCCGCTAGGCCGCCGCAGAACAGCCCCGACACCGACCCCACCTCGTAGTCGTGGCCGGGCACGATCTCGAACGACACGGCGCCGGTCACGGCATCGGTGGTGAAGGGCACGTCCGCCCCGGCAGTACGGTCGACCACGCGTAGGTCGTCCGCCGCGCCGGGGACCGCCGAGGCGGTGATGGTCGAGCGGGTGGTTCCGTCGCTACCGACGAACTCGTACGTCGCGCCGGGCTCGGCGACCGGGTAGACGTCGGCGACCAACTCTTCCCGGTCGGCCGCCGGATCAGGGTCGGCGTCGCGGACCAGGATGCCGGTCCCGCCCACGAACGCTGGGATCTTGCCCACGGGGATCTCGTGATCCTCCAGCGTCACCGGACCGGTGTAGCGCTGCCCGGTCTCGATGTCCATCCACTCGCCTTCGGGCAGGTACACGTCACGCGAGTCCGCCGTCGTGACGTCGGACCCGTACAGCGGGTACACCAGCAGCGACGGGCCCAGCAACCACTGGTACTGCTTGGCGGCGTAGCTCACCAGGTCGTAGGTCGCGGGGTCGTCGGGATAGGCGATCGGCAATGGCGTGGCCGTGCCCGGATAGCCGGTCTCGTAGCTTCGCACGGCCGCGCTGTAGATGTAGGGCAGATACTCCTCGTGCCATCGGGCGGCCTTCAGCGCCGCCGCTTCGAGGTCCGGCTCGGAGATGCGCCACGGCTCGTTGCCGAACGACATCGACGGCGACACCGCGGCCAGCATCGCGTTGCGCGCGAGGAAGACCTGCTTGTCGTGGTTGGTCTCCAGGTCGGGCATGGGCCGCCCGCCGACGATGTCGGGGTAGAAGTTCGGCTGTCCGCTGGCCGGATAGGCCAGGCTGTTCACGACGGTACGGTCGCGATCGCGGGTCGCGTGGTTGTAGTCGGTGTCGTTGATCCGCAGGATCGACCCGGCCACCGAGAAGGCCGAGTTGCGCACCATCATCAGGTCGCCGCGCTCGGCGAACACCTCGTTCGTGGCGTTGATCAGCGCGCTGTCATAGAACGCGTTGTCCCCGCCGTCGAACATGTGATCTTCCTTGTAGCCGTCGCCGCCCCACGTCGCCATCAGGTCGGCGAACCACTCCAGAGCCTCGGGATTCTCGGGGTCGACGAGGTAGATCGGCGAGCGCGGGAAGTACGGCGTCTTGAACACCTTCGCCGCACCGGACTCGTCGGTGATGAAGTAGCCCTTCTCCAGACCCTCCACCGTCCACGGGCCGTCGACCGCCGGGTCGTACTTGCCGCCGTCCTCGGGCAGTGCCTTGAAACTCGGGCGCATGCCGAGGATCAGGTCGATGTCGTGCTCGGCGAAGAACTCCTTGTAGGCGTCCGGATCGGGGTACTTCTCCCCCCACAGGCCGAAGCTCGACGTCGTGCCCTCGTTACCGTCCGCGCCGTACGGCCAGAAGCCCGACCCGGTGACAGCCCAGCGCAGCGGGTACCCCTCGGCCAGGTAGCGGGTCACGGACTCGGTGATGGTCTGCTGGTTGGTGTTGTAGGCCAGCGCGCCGTACGACTCGTAGCCGACGCCGAAGAACTCGTGCTGCGGCTTGGTGTCGACGAATCCGGCGTCGGCGCGGGCGTGCTTGTACTGCTCGTACACCGTGGCCATGTCGCCGAAGAAGTACCGCAGGTCGGGCATGGTCGGCGCGTGCACGCCGAGAGCGGTCGCGTCGTCGTCGATCTGCGCACTCATCCGGTCGCGGTCGAACACGACCTGGGCGAGCCCGCGGTCGGGGAAGACGGTGAACGTGCTGATGAATCGGTAGACCGGGCCGCCGTTCTGGGCGTAGATCTCGTCGAGGTCCAGGCCGTAGACGTTGAGATCGTCCGACCGCACGCCGCCGTCGTCGCCGAGCCCGTACGCCGGGTTCATCCCGCCGGCGACGCGCGCGATGATCCGCCCGGTGTCGGCAGCGTCCGGACCGGCCGGTTCCACGGACATTCGCAGCGAGTCCTCGCTCGGCCACACCGTCACCGTCGCGGGCATGCCGTCGGCGAACACGACCTCGAAGGTGACGGCGTCGTCGTCGGCACCGGTGACGGTCGTCGAGACGGCGTCACACGGCTCGGTATCGGCCGGCCCAGCCTGAAGCCCGGAGACCGGGTGCGGCGCGGCGACCTGGTCGTCGCCCCGGGACAAGCCGTAGCGGAAACCGTCGCGCTGGATCTGCATCGCCCAGCGCTCGGCGCGCACCTCGACGGTGCCTTCGTCCTCGATGAGCCGGTAGGTGTCGAAAGCTCGTTCCGACGGCTGCGCCGGCGGGCCGGGGTTCACGTCAGCCGTACAGCGTGGCAACGCCAGCCGCAGCGCATCGGTGCGGGTGATCGCGCCATCGGTCACCGCGGTGACGGTGAACTCCAACGGCTGCCCGGCGCGCAACTCGACCTGGCCGATGCTGTCCCAGCCGTTGCCGCCGCTGGACTGGTCGTAGGTCAGCGGCTCGGCCTGGCCCGCGGACCACGTGTAGGTCATCTGCTTGTCGTTGTCGACCGAGGCGGTGTACCAGACGTCGATGGCGTACACGCCGTCAGCCGGGGCCACGACCGTCCAGGTCGCGGTGGCGCCGGCTTCACGGGTGTATCGGGTGCGCCCGCCCTGGTAGCCGGGGTCACGAGCTTCGGCCCAGGTACCGGTCTCGGTGTAGCTGTCATGGGTGGTGGTCACGACCACGTCGGCAGGTGGAGCAGGCGGCGCTGCGGATGCCGCCGGCGGTTGGGAGCCACCGCCCAGTCCCGTGAGGCCGAGCGCGAGCGCGGCGGCGACTCCGATCCCGACGATGCGCGCGAAACGTGTTCTCATCGTTCACCTTCGTTTCTGGGCGTCGTCGGGCGCCGACGACCGCCAGGGCCATGGAGCGAACAATCAGCGCAGTCACTTCTGCCGGTCATCGCTGCGCTCACCACTCGACGTCGTCGTAGATCTCGACCTCGAAGATCCGGGCCACGTCGATCGAGTCGCGGGACCGGTCGGTGACGATCAGGCGCACCTCATCGGTGGTCACGGGTGTCAACGGCGTGTCCCGGCGCACCTCCGTGTTGCCGGTGACGGA
>NZ_DAHVSH010000107.1:0-106796 GCF_027324685.1 Haloactinopolyspora sp. | reverse complement strand
TGCTGAAGGCGCGGAACTCCCCGGCGGCCGGCTGGACCACGACCACGCTGTGCGCGTCGACGACCACGCCGCCGCCCACCGGCACCTCGGACGTCGTCGCCACGGCCTCCCCGGCCGCGCCGTCGCTCGGCTCCCCTGGCTCGCTCGGCGTTTCCGGCTCGCTCGGCTGTTCCGGCGTGTTCGGCTGGCCGCGCTCAGTCGGTTCGTCAGCCGCCGACCGCGACGCCGCACCGTTCTGCGCACCCCCGCCGGAGTCGTCGTCACCGCAGCCGGCCAGAAGCCCTGCGACCCCGAGCGCGCTGAGTCCCATCAACGCGGTACGTCGATCCACGTCGATGCCCGCGCGGACGTCGTCCTGGCCGATCGCTTTCGATGCCGAATCATGGTGGTCCATCGTGCGCCCTCCCGGTCGCCTCCGAGGCGGCCACAGTGACGACGGACCTCGCCGCCGAATGCCGCCGGCCTCGTGATGACAACTACGCGCTGCGTACCCCGAATGGATTGCGCTACCGGCCTTGAACCGACCCGTTTGACCCGTTTCTCGCCGTGCCTTGTGCCGTCGACGCTGGTTGCGAGATCATCGGCCATGCTCTCCGCCTCCGAGGCCGACGAGAATCCGCTGGTCGTCGCGGTTCCGCAGCTGGTGGGCCGCGACCGGGAGGTCGCCGCGCTCACCGATGCGCTGGCTCGTCCACCCGCGTTGGTGTTGATCGAAGGCGAAGCCGGCATCGGCAAGAGCCGGCTGTTGCACGAAGTACTGGCAGCGTCAACGTCGGCTCGCCACGCCCTGCGGGCCGTCTGCCCGCCGCTGCGTGAATCCCTGACTCTCGGGCCGGTGGTCGATGCGCTGCATGCGGCCAGACCGAGTGTTGCCAGTATCGGGCTGACCGACCTGGCCGGCGCGCTGCGACCGTTGTTCCCCGAATGGTCCGACGACCTGCCGCCGTCACCGGACCCGCTGGACGACGCCAAAGCCGCCCGCCATCGGCTTTTCCGTGCGCTCGCGGAGCTGATCGACGCGATCGCCGTGGACGTGCTCGTCATCGAGGACGCGCACTGGGCCGATGAAGTGACGCTGGAGTTCCTGCTGTTCCTGGCCTCTCGGCAACACGCCCCCGCGATGAACGTCGTGGTGACCTACCGGCCCGATGAAGTCGACGACCAGTCGCTGCTGCTTCGCTTGTCGTCGCGCCCGCCGGCCCGCGGCACCCTGGTGCGGATCGCGTTGTCCCCGCTCGATCAGGACGACACGGCGACGCTGGCGTCGAGCATGTTGGACGGCAAGCCGATGTCGCTGGAGTTCGCCGAGTTCATGCACGAACGCACCGATGGTGTGCCGCTGGCCGTGGAGGAGTCGGTCCGGCTGCTGTGCGACCGCGCTGACGTGGTGTTCCGTGGCGGGGAATGGGTGCGGTTGAGCCTCAGCGAGCTGCAGGTCCCGCCCACGATGCGAGACTCCGCGCGGGAACGGGTCGGGCGCCTGGGGCCTGCCGCCCAGCGCGTCCTGGACGCCGCGGCGACGCTGGTCGAGCCGTCCAGCGAAACCGTCCTCGGTGCGACCACGGGGCTGGGGCCGCAGGCGTTCAAGGCCGGCCTGTCCGAGGCGGCCAACGCCGGCCTGCTCGACGCCGACGAGCGTGGCCGGTGGCGGTTCCGGCACGTGCTGACCGCTACCGCGGTCTATGAGGCGATCGCACCGCCGGAGCGGCAGGCCCTGCACCGTCGCGCCGGCCGAGCACTCGCCGGCACCGAACCGCCGCCGGTCGCCCAGCTCGCCCGGCACTTCCGCGAGGCCGGTGTCACCAAGCTGTGGGCACGATTCGGCGAGCAGGCTGCACAACGTGCCGTCGCCTCCGGCGATCACACCACCGCTGTCGTCGTGCTCGACGAGTTGCTGGCCGGCGTCGAGTTACCGGCAGCCGACCGGGCCCGGATCGCCCGAACCGCTGGGCTGGCGGCGCTGGGGCGTCGTGAGCCGGTGGACGAGCTGCAGCATCGCCTGGTCGCCACACTGCGCTCGGTGCTCGACTCGCCCGGGTTGACCGACCGGCAGCAGGCGGAGATCCGCAACCCCCTCGGCCGGTTGTTGATCAATGTCGGCGAAGCCGAGGCCGCCTTGAGCGAGCTGGAGCAGGCGGTGGCCCATCTGGACCATGACCCGGTGGAAGCAGCGCGGACCATGACCTACCTCGGCTGGGCATATGCGGGACCGTGGCCGGCCTCGACCCACTTGCGCTGGCTCCAGCGCGCCGCCGAGCTGACCCCTCGGATTCACTCCGCTGCGGACCGGCTGTCGCTGGAGGGCAACCGGGCGGCGGCCCTGCTGATGCTCGGCGAGGCCGACGCCTGGAACGTCGTCGCCGGCCTTCCGACCGACGGCGCGAGCGCGGCCGAACGCCTCGACGTGGCCCGCATCAACGCCAATATCGGTACCGGCGCCCTGTTGTGGGGCCGCTACGCCGACGCGCGACGGCATCTGGCGGCCGCCCGAAAACTCGCCGAAGCCGACCGGATGGTGCGGCTGCACCGCAACATCCTGCTCGAGCAGGCCAATCTGGACTGGTTCACCGGCCAGTGGGAGGGCCTGGAGCAACGGGCCAACGAGCTCGCGCAGGCCGATCGGGACCGCCCCAGCCTGTACCTGGCCAGCATCCGCCTCGCGGCTCGGCTCGCCGCGGCAGCCGGTCGGCGGCGGGCCGCAGACGAGCAGTTCAGCGTGGTCCTCGACGAGGCCGCGCGGTTGGGCGCGCTCGACACCACCATGGAGCCCGCGGCCGCGTTGGCGCGGCGCTGGCTCGCCGACGGACAGCCTGCTCGGGCCTTGCAGGTCACCGACCAACCCATGGCGACCGTCCACACCAAGGGCATCTGGATCTGGGCGAGCGACATCGCTCCGGTTCGGGTCGAGGCGTATCTCGCAGCCGGTGAGCCCGACCGGGCGGCGCGGGTGACCGACGAATTCGCGCAGGGGTTGCAGGGCCGCCACGCACCCGCCCCGCAGGCAGCACTGCTGGTGTGCCAGGCGCTCATGGTCGCCGCCGCCGGGGACCACGCCCGCGCGTCGCACGGATTCGACCGTGCCGCGACGGCGTGGGATGCCCTGCCTCGGCCCTATGATGCCCTGCTCGCCCGGGAGCGGCAGGCCGAAGCGCTGCTGGGCGACGGACAGAACGAGGCCGGCCAGAAGCTACTGGCCCAGGTGTACGAGCAACTCTTCCGGCTCGGCGCTCGCGGCGACGCCGACCGGATCGCGCAGCGACTTCGTGATCTCGGCTCGGATGTACCGCGGCTGTGGCGCGGCGGGCGCCGCGGCTACGGCGACCGGTTGTCGCCCCGAGAACTCGAGGTGGTTCGGCTCGTCGTCGCCGGGCAGACCAACCGCGAGATCGCCCGCGTCCTGGCCAAGTCACCGGCCACTGTGGACCAGCAGTTACGTTCGGCGATGCGCAAGCTCAACGTGTCTTCGCGCACCGCGCTGGCGGTGGCCGCCGTCGAAGCCGGCGTGTTCGCCGAAGAGGCGCCCTAGCCGCCGAGGATGCGTTTGAGGAACGTTCCGGTGTGCGAGCCCTCAACCTTGGCGACGTCCTCGGGCGTGCCCGTCGCCACGACCTGCCCACCGCCGGTGCCGCCTTCGGGACCCATGTCGATGAGCCAGTCGGCGGTCTTGACGACGTCGAGGTTGTGCTCGATGACCACCACGGTGTTGCCCTTGTCGACCAGGCCCTGGAGCACGCCGATCAGTTTGCGGATGTCTTCGAAGTGCAGCCCGGTGGTCGGTTCGTCGAGGACGTAGATCGTCTTACCGGTCGAGCGCTTCTGCAACTCCGCGGCGAGCTTGACCCGTTGCGCCTCGCCGCCGGACAGCGTCGGCGCCGGCTGACCCAGCCGGACGTACCCCAGGCCCACCTCAGCCAACGTCCGCAGGTGCCGCGCGATCCGCTCCACCGGCGCGAAGAACTCGACGGCTTCCTCGATCGGCATCTCCAACACCTCGGAGATGGTCTTGCCCTTGTAGTGCACCTCGAGGGTCTCGCGGTTGTAACGCGCCCCGTGGCAGACCTCGCACGGGACGTAGACGTCGGGCAGGAAGTTCATCTCGATCTTGATGGTGCCGTCACCGCTGCACGCCTCGCACCGCCCACCCTTGACGTTGAACGAGAACCGGCCGGGCAGGTAACCGCGGATCTTCGCTTCCTGGGTGTCGGCGAAGAGCTTGCGGACGTGGTCGAAAACCCCGGTGTAGGTGGCCGGGTTGCTGCGTGGGGTGCGGCCGATGGGCGACTGATCGACATGGACGACCTTGTCGACCAAGCCTGCGCCCTCGATCCGGCGGTGGCGGCCCGGCACGGCCCGAGCGCGATAGATGTGCCTGGCCAGCGCCGTGTAGAGGATGTCGTTGACCAGGGTCGACTTACCGGACCCACTGACACCGGTGACCGCGACGAAGCACCCCAACGGGAACTCCACCGTGATGTCGCGCAGGTTGTTCGCGCGGGCGCCGACCACGGTGATGGCCCGGTCAGGCGTCGGTGGGCGGCGCACGGCCGGCACGTCGATGCGGCGCTTGCCCGCCAGGTACTGGCCGGTGATGGAGTCCGGCTCGGCGATGAGATCGTCGACGGTGCCGCTGACGACGACCTGCCCGCCGTGCTCGCCGGCGCCGGGACCGATGTCGACGACCCAGTCGGCCGTGCGCACGGTGTCTTCGTCATGTTCGACGACGATCAGCGTGTTGCCGAGGTCGCGCAGGCGCACGAGCGTGTCGATCAACCGGTGGTTGTCGCGTTGGTGCAGCCCGATCGACGGTTCGTCGAGCACGTACAACACGCCGACCAGGCCCGAACCGATCTGGGTCGCCAACCGGATGCGCTGCGCCTCTCCCCCGGCCAATGTCGCGGAGGCACGATCCAGGCTGAGGTAGTCCAACCCGACGTCGACGAGGAACTGCAGCCGTTCGTTGACTTCCTTGAGCACCCGCGCGGCGATCTGTTCTTCCCGCTCGGACAACCGGAGATCGCGCAGGAACTCCGCGCATTCGCCGATGGGCATCGCGGCGACGTCAGCGATGCTGCGCCCGCCGACGGTCACGGCGAGCACGACCGGCTTGAGCCGAGTGCCGCGGCATGCCGGACACGGCACCTCGCGCATGAAGCCTTCGTGGCGTTCCCGGCTCGTGTCGGACTCGGCCTCGGCGTAGCGGCGCCGGACCCAGGGCATGACGCCTTCGAACGTCGTGTAGTACGCCCGTTCACGCCCGTACCGATTGCGGTACCGGACGTGAATCTGCTTGTCGTAGCCGTTCAACACGGCTTGACGGGCCTTCTTGGGCAACGACTCGAACGGGACGTCGGTACGGAACCCGATGGTGTCGGCCAAGGCGGCCACGAGCCGGTTGAAGTACTCCGACGTCGCGGCGTTGCCCCACGGCGCCAGCGCACCCTCGTCGATGCTGAGCGACGGGTCCGGTACGACGAGCTCGGGGTCGACCTCCATCTGATTTCCCAGGCCCGCACATTCCGGGCAGGCGCCGAACGGCGAGTTGAACGAGAACGAGCGCGGCTCGAGCTCCTCGAAGGACAACTCGTCGAACGGGCAGTAGAGATGCTCGGAGTACACCCGTTCGCGGTTCGGATCGTCCTCGGGCAGGTCGACGAAGTCGAGAGCGACCAGCCCGCCGGAGAGCCGAAGCGCCGTCTCGACCGAGTCGGTCAGCCGGCGCTTGGCGGAGTCCTTGACCGTGAGCCGGTCGACCACGACCTCGATCGTGTGCTTCTCCTGCTTCTTCAGCGCGGGCACATCGGTGAGCTGGTACACCGTGCCGTCGACCCGGGCCCGGGAGTATCCCTGCGTCTGCAGCGTCCGGAACAGGTCGACGTATTCGCCCTTGCGCGCGCGCACCACGGGGGCCAGCACCTGGAACCGTGCGCCCTCTTCGAGCTCGAGCACCTGGTCGACGATGGACTGCGGGGTCTGCCGGCCGATCGGCCGGCCGCATTCCGGGCAGTGCGGGTGCCCAGCGCGCGCATAGAGCAGGCGCAGGTAGTCGTAGACCTCGGTGATGGTGCCCACCGTCGAGCGGGGGTTGCGCGAGGTGGACTTCTGGTCGATGGAGACCGCCGGCGACAGCCCCTCGATGAAGTCGACGTCGGGCTTGTCCATCTGTCCCAGGAACTGACGCGCGTAGGCCGACAACGACTCGACGTAGCGCCGCTGCCCCTCGGCGAAGATCGTGTCGAACGCCAAGCTGGACTTGCCCGACCCGGACAAGCCGGTGAACACGATCAGCGAGTCTCGGGGCAGGTCGAGCGAGACGTCTTTGAGGTTGTGCTCTCGAGCCCCCCGGACGACCAGTCGGTCGCCGGCTGGAATGGCGGTTCTCTCGGTCATGAGGCCCCGTGGACTCCGGTCTGATCGATGGTGTGCAGGAAAAGACGTAACCGTTGGCATGGTAGGCGCAGGCACCGACAGAGTCGCCCCGATGGTCGTGCCAGGCGCCCGATTCACGGCGACGGAGTCGCCCTGTCGCACAAAGACGACTAGTTTCGGGTTCGTGCCTTCTGACAACGCTGAACCGATGCCCGAAGATTCCGAGGGCACCCGCGCCGCGGGACCCGTGACCGCTGCTACCGACCGGCTGAAGGCGACAGCGGCCTCGTTCGACGATTCCGCACTCGGCGAGCCCAGCCTCTGCCCGGGCTGGACTCGTGCGCACGTGCTCGCCCACGTCGCGCGCAACGCCGACGCGTTGACCAGGCTGCTGACGTGGGCGCGTACAGGTCACGAGCACCACATGTACCCGAGCGCGCAGGCACGCGCCGCCGACATCGAAGCGGGCGCACGCCAGCCGGCCGCCGAGCTCGTCCAAGACGTGCACGAGTCCGCCGAACGGTTCGCCAAGGCGATCATGGAGATGCCCGACCACGGTTGGGAGCAGGTCGTCCGGCCCGGCCTGGCCGGCCAGGGCGAGCCGATCCCCAGCCGGCGGGTGCTCTGGCTGCGGCTACGGGAGCTCGAGATCCACCATGCCGATCTCCGCGCCGATTACGGCCCGGCCGATTGGCCGGACGCGTTCGTCCGCCGCGCCCTGGACGAGACGATCCGCTCGTTCAGCCGTCGCGACGACGTCCCGGCGTTCGCCGTGTCCGTCGACGGCCGGCCCGCCGAACCGCTGGCTCAGGACGCGCGGGTGACCGTGTCCGGCTCGGCACCGGCGCTTCTCGCCTGGCTGTGCGGCCGCAGCACCGGCGCCGACCTGACGGTCGATCCGGCCGGCCACCTGCCGATCCTGCCGTCGTGGCTTTGAGGCTGCCGTGCGCACGTACACCGGCCACGTCACCCCGGGAGGAACTCCCGACGTCCGCGAACTCGCCCACCTGGTGATCACGAAGGTCTCCGTCGGAGGCTCGTGGGACAACAACGCCTACGTCTTGCGCTGCCGCGACACCGGACACGAGGTCGTGATCGACGCCGCGGCCGAGCCCGCTCGCGTTCTCGCCACGTGCGGCGACGGCCCGGTGGTCCGTATCGTCACCACGCACCGGCATGCCGATCACTGGCGCGCGCTCGCCGAGGTGTCCGCCGCCACCGGCGCGATCACGGTCGCCCATGTCGACGACGCGCCGGCCATCTCCGTCCCCACGCAGGAACCGGTCACCGATGGCGACGTCGTGAGCTTCGGCCGGTGCGAGCTCGAGGTGATCCATCTGGTGGGGCACACCCCCGGCAGCATCGCCCTGCTCTACGACGACCCGACCGGGCCACCGCACCTGTGGACCGGTGACTCGCTGTTCCCGGGTGGAGTCGGCAAGACCGGCTCCCCGGCGGACTTCACGTCGCTGATCAACGACGTCGAGACCAAACTTTTCGACCGACTGCCGGACGAGACCTGGGTCTACCCGGGCCACGGTGACGACACCACCCTCGGCGCGGAACGTCCCCACCTGGGCGAATGGCGCCGCCGGGGGTGGTGACGTCGTGACAGCCGCGGCCGGGGATCACCGCCGGCACCGCCCAGCACCGCGCGTGCTGGTCGTGCAGAACACCGAAACCAACCAGGTACGCCGCCTCGGCGACTGGTGGAGGGCCGACGGGCTCACCCTCGACGTCGTGCCGGCGTACACGGGCCGTGCGCTGCCCGAGCGACTGACCCACGACGCACTCGTGATCCTCGGCGGCGGCTTCATGCCCGACGACGACCACCAGGCGCCCTGGCTGCCCCGTACCCGCGACCTCGCCCGGCAGGCGCTACAGACCGACACGCCCGTGCTCGGAGTGTGCCTGGGGGGCCAACTGCTCGCCCACGTCGGCGGCGGCACCGTCCGAGCGGACGCAGGAGCCCCCGAGCGGGGCAGCACAGCGATCCGCATCCGGCCCGAAGCCGACACCGACCCGCTGTTCCACTCGCTGCCGGCGCACGTCACAGCCATCGAGAACCACGTCGACGCGGTCGAGGAGCTTCCGCGACAGGCGGTGTGGCTCGCGTCCTCACAAGCCTGCCCGTACCAGGCCTTTCGTATCGGCGACTCGGCGTGGGGCGTTCAGTTCCACCCCGAGGTGTCCGCCGACGATCTGGCGCGCTGGGACCGCAGCCGGATGCGGGCGCGTGGGGTCGATGTCGACGCTCTGGTGCCACCGGCCAGGGCCGACGAACCGGCGGCCGCCCGCGTGTGGCGGCAGGTGGCGAGCCGATTCGCCGAACAGGTCAGGTCGACGACTCCCCGGACTCGGCTGTCGGCACCGGCGGCGGGACACGGCGACTCTTGAGCAAACTCGCCACCGTGGTGACCAGCAGTGTTCCTACGATCACGACGAGGGAGAGCCAGATCGGGACCTCTGGGATGCCGTGCAGACCCTCGCCGTCGTTGATGAACGGCAAGGTGTTCTCGTGCAGCGCGTGCAAGATCAGTTTGACGCCGATGAACGCCAAGATCACCGCCAGCCCCGCGGAGAGGTAGACCAGGCGCTGCAGCAGGCCGCCGAGCAGGAAGTACAGCTGTCGCAGGCCCATCAGAGCGAAGATGTTGGCGGTGAAGACGATGAACGCCTCCTGCGTCAGGCCGAAGATCGCCGGGATCGAGTCCACCGCGAACAACAGATCCGCCGAGGCGATGGCCAGGAAGACGATCACCATCGGGGTGAAAACCTTCTTCCCGTTCACCCGCGTACGCAGCTTGACGCCCTCGTAGGTGTCCGTCATCGGCAGGATCCGCCGAGCGCGCCGGATGAAGGCGTTCTCGTACTCCTCGCCGTCCTCTTCGTCATGGTGAACCTGCTCGCGGGCCAGCTTGACCGCGGTGTACACGAGGAACAGGCCGAAGAGATAGAAGACCCAGGCGAATTCGTTGATGGCGGCGGCACCCACCAGGATGAAGATGCCGCGCAGCACGATGGCGGTGAGGATGCCGAACATCAGCACCGACTGCTGGTACTGCCTCGGGACCTTGAACTGCGCCAGGATGATGACGAAGACGAACAGGTTGTCGACGCTCAGGCTGTATTCCGTCAGCCAGCCGGCGTAGAACTCAGCGGAGGCCTGCCCGCCGGAGACCGCCAGCATCACCAGTCCGAACAGCGCTGCGAGGCCGACGTAGAACGTCACCCACGCGGTGGCCTCCTTCATGGAGGGGACGTGCGGGCGGCGTGTCACGATCAGCAGATCTACCGCCAGGAGCAGGGTCAGGACGACGAAGGTTCCGATTTCGAACCAGACGGGTAGGTCCAACACGAACGATGACAGTCCTCTCCGGTCGCTTGCCACGCGGCGGCTACCGCGCTACCGGAGGTCTCGTCCGCCCGCGTCATGCGGACCGGCGGCACCGGGCGCTCCCCGGTGTCAGGGAGCATCCGTGATGACGATGCCACCGCGTCGGGATTACTCCCCTCCACGTTCAGGTCACAGTATCCCACAGCATGCCCATCTTGGGCAGACGTCACGGTCGCCCGTCGGCGTCGGCCGACGATCAGTGCTGGTCAGGTGGCCTCACACCGCTCGACCGGACAGCTGCCGGACTCGGCCGGTTCAGCCGACGCCCGCCTCGTGCATGCCTCGTAGCTCCTTCTTCAGCTCGGAGATCTCGTCCCGCAATCGAGCGGCCAACTCGAACTGCAGCTCCGCGGCAGCAGTGTGCATCTGCTCGGTGAGTTGCTGGATGAGCTGAGCGAGATCGGCGGCAGGCATGCCGGCGAGCTCCGCAGCATGCTTGCCGACCTCGGAGGTGCTCTTCAGACCCGGTACCGGCGATTTTCCGCGACTCGCGGTGCGACCGGAGCCGCCGATCAGGTTCTCGGTGTCGGCGTCCTCACGGGCCAGCAACTCGGTGATGTCGCTGATGCGCTTGCGCAGCGGCGTGGGGTCGATTCCGTGGGCGGTGTTGTAGGCGATCTGCTTCTGGCGGCGCCGATTCGTCTCGTCGATCGCGTTCTGCATGGACGGGGTGACGGTGTCGGCATACATGTGGACCTGCCCCGACACGTTCCGAGCGGCCCGGCCGATGGTCTGGATGAGTGACGTACCCGAGCGCAGGAAGCCTTCCTTGTCCGCGTCGAGGATGCTCACCAAAGACACCTCGGGCAGGTCGAGGCCCTCGCGGAGCAGGTTGATGCCCACCAGGACGTCGTACTCCCCCATCCGCAGCTCGCGCAGCAACTCCACGCGACGCAGCGTGTCGACTTCGCTGTGCAGGTAACGCACCCGCACACCACGTTCGAGCAGGTAGTCGGTGAGATCTTCGGCCATCTTCTTCGTCAGCGTGGTCACGAGTACCCGCTCGTCGCGTTCGGTCCGGACGTTGATCTCGTGCAGCAGGTCGTCGATCTGGCCCTTGGTGGACTTGACCACGACTTCCGGGTCGATCAAGCCGGTCGGCCGGATGATCTGCTCGACGACGCCGTCGACCTTGGCCATCTCGTACGGTCCCGGGGTGGCCGACAGGTACACCGTCTGCCCGATGCGCTCGAGGAACTCCTCCCACCGCAACGGGCGGTTGTCCATGGCGCTGGGCAGCCGGAACCCGTGGTCGACCAGAGTGCGCTTGCGGCTCATGTCGCCTTCGTACATCCCGCCGATCTGCGGCACCGTGACGTGCGACTCGTCGATGACCAGCAGGAAGTCGTCGGGAAAGTAGTCGAGCAGACAGTTCGGTGCAGAACCCGCCGGGCGCCCGTCCAGATGGCGAGAGTAGTTCTCGATACCCGAGGTGAAGCCGACTTCGCGCATCATCTCGAGGTCATAAGTGGTGCGCATGCGCAACCGCTGCGCCTCGAGCAGCTTGCCCTGTCGTTCGAACTCGGCCAGTCGTTCGTCGAGCTCGGCCTCGATGTCTTTCAGGGCACGCTCCATCCGCTCCGGCCCCGCGACGTAGTGGGTGGCCGGCGCGACGTAGGCCTCCCCCTCCTCGCGCACGACCTCACCGGTCAGCGGGTGCATCGTGATGATGCGCTCGATCTCGTCACCGAAGAACTCCACTCGCACGGCCAGCTCGTCATACATCGGGATGATCTCGAGCGTGTCGCCGCGGACGCGGAAGGTTCCACGGGTGAGGTTCTGGTCGTTTCGCGTGTACTGGACCTCGACCAGCCGGCGCAGCAGGCTCTCGCGGTTCTGCTCGGACCCCACCTCCAGATGCACCATCCGGTCGAGATATTCATCGGCCGAGCCCAGGCCGTAGATGCACGACACGGTCGCCACCACGACGACATCGCGACGGGTCAGCAGCGACCAGGTGGCCGAGTGCCGCAGCCGCTCGACCTCCTCGTTGATCGAGGAGTCCTTCTCGATGTAGGTGTCGCTCTGCGGAACGTAGGCCTCGGGTTGGTAGTAGTCGTAGTACGACACGAAATACTCGACGGCGTTGTTGGGCAGCAGGCTCCGGAACTCGTTGGCCAGCTGTGCCGCCAGCGTCTTGTTGGGGGCCAGAACAAGCGTCGGCCGCTGCAGCCGTTCGATCATCCACGCCGTGGTGGCGCTCTTACCCGTACCGGTGGCGCCAAGCAGGACGACGTCCTTCTCGCCGGCTCGAATTCGCCGTTCCAGCTGGTCGATTGCCTCCGGCTGGTCGCCGGACGGTTCCCAGTCGCTGACGACCTTGAACGGTGCCACGAATCGGGTCAGCTCACTCGCGCGCATACAACCAACCGTATGCGCTGCTGCCGACAGAGTCCGTCAGATCGGGGTCCACCCGGTCTCGGCTGCCCACCTGTCGGCCCGCTCCAAGGCTGAGTTGATCCACGGCGTCTTGGCCTCGGCATAGTGATCGATGGACTCGTGCGGCTGGGCCGCCAGTCGCCGCTTGAGCGCGGCGTATTCGTCCACCGCCGCCGGGGTCGCGCGCAGCCAGTCGCGCAGCAGCAGCGCATCGCGCCACGTCGGGGACGTCTCAGGCCGGATATGGCAATTGACGGCGCGCGCGGGGTCGGCATTGCAGGCGAGCTGCTTGTCCCACTCGGTGCCGTCGCGCCAGACGTCCCACCAGCGCCCCGCGCGGCGCACCAGGCCCGCCTCGATCAACTGGTCGGCCACGGCGCCGGTCGTCGCCAGGTCAGGCACCAGCACCTGCAGGTCGATGACGTTCTTGGCCGCCAGCCCCGGCACCGAGGTCGAGCCGGTGTGAGCGATGCTGATCGCCCGTTCACCCACCACGCGGCGGATCTTCTCGATCAGCCGAGCGGCCTGCGCCGGCCACGTCGGGTCCGGATCCTCGATGACGGGGTGCGGCGGTCGGGGCGCGCACACGCCGGAACGCAGGTTGGTCTCGAACGGCACGAGCCGGTCGGCCCACAACGCGTCGACGGCGGCCAACGTGTCCTCGGGCGCGCCGGAGTTGTCTATTCGGGCGTCGGCCACGGCCGCGCGTTCCTCGTCGCTGGCCTGGGCCCGGATGCGCGCGCGGACGTCGTCCTCGCTCATGCCCCGATGAACGACGAGGCGGCGCACCCGCTCCGTCTCAGGAGCCTCGACGACGATCACCAGCTGATAGTGGGCCGCGAGGCGGTTCTCCACCAGCAACGGGATGTCCTCGACGACGATGGCATCAGCCGCGGCGGCCTCGACCAACTCGTGGCGGCGTTGATACACGAGCGGATGGATGATGGCGTTCAACGCCTGCCGGCGTGCCTCGTCGCCGAAGACGATCTTGGCCAGCCGCGGCCGGTTCAGCGCACCGTCGGCGTCGAGCACGTCCGGACCGAACTCGGCCACGACCGCGTCGAGACCAGGGGTGCCTGGAGCCACCACCTCACGAGCGATGACGTCGGCGTCCACGAGCACCGCACCCAGCTCGTCAAGACGCCCGGCCACCAGCGACTTTCCCGCACCGACCCCGCCGGTCAATCCCACACGCAGCACGGCACGACCCTACTCGGGCGCGACCACGACTGTCGCGAACACCGGCAGGTGATCACTGGCCAGCGTCGACGGGATGTCGACCGCAGAGAACGCCAGATCTTCAGTGCCGAGGATCCAGTCGATGCGGTGGTCAGGATCCGATGCCGGTGACGTGTTCAGGTCCGGGTCGCCGGCCACGTCCTGCGCGGACACCAAGCCGGTGCCGTCGAACCACGGCTCGATGTCGGCCGAGCCCGGTCGAGAGTTGAAGTCGCCGCCGATGAGCGCCGGCACGTCACGCCCGGACGACTCCCACGCGGTCAGGACCTGGCGAGCCTGGGCCTGCCGTGTCTCGGTCGTGTGGTCCTGGTGTTGCAGATGCGTGCTCCACACGTCCAGCTCCACGCCGTCACCCAGCACGACACTCGCCGCGACGTAACCGCGCTGCATCGTGCCCTGACCCCGGTCCATCACCCCGGACCAGTGCTCGGAGATCGGATGGACCGACAGCACGGCGTTACCGAACTGGTGATCAGCCGCGCCACCGTAGACGACCTCGGCGCCGAGCCGTCGCGACAACCAGGCGGCGGTGTCCAGGCCACCGGCCAGCGGCCAGCCGCGCGCCACCTCCTGCAACATCGTCACCTCGGCACCGCCGTCGTCGAGTACCTCGGCGATGCCCGCCGGGTCGAGGTCGCCGTGCCACGACACGGCACTGTGGATGTTGTAGGTCGCGACCCGGACCTGGTGCGTGCCGTCTGGAGCCGATGTCGTGGTCGATGCCGTGGCCGACGCCGTGCCCGATGCTGTCGGCGTCGCCGCCGGCCACGTCAGCGCCGACCACATCGGCACCCCCAGCGCGATGATCGGCGCCAGAACGGCGATCGGACGGGCGAGCCGACCAGACCGCACGGGACGGTCTTCCTTGCTGGTCGGGCCGGCCTCCGGCGTCGACGGTGCGGTCGACGCTGCCGCGGCCAAGGCGACGAGGAGCACGGCCCCGAGCGCGGGGAAGACGAACTGGGGCAAGCCGAGGGGCAACTCGTAGGAGATCTGATACGGCAGCAGGACGCCGACCAGGAGCAGGCACGCGCATCCGGCGCCGGCCCAGGTCCGGATCGATCGCTCGTCCGATTCAACCGCACGAGGGCGCGCGTACGCCGTCGCCAGGAGCAATCCGGTCGCTCCCTGCCCCACCAGAACGGCCACGCACGCTGCCACCCCGGTGAGCCCGGTGGGTCCGGTCGACACGGCGGCCACGACCACCACCGCGAGCCGTGCGCTCCACAGCGGCACGCCGCGGCTCACTGCAGGCATCGCCGCCGCGACAGCGAACCCGACCAGCACGATGGAGCCGGCCATCGGCAACGTCACCCCTCCGGACGAGGCGACGACGCCGGGATTGGCCAGGACCAGCGTCTGCAGCGCGAGGACTGGGCCGGGCAGAGCCGCCGACGCGACCGAATCCGTACCGTCCAGCGGTGATCTCTGATCAGCCTCCGCTCCGGAGACGACCGCCGTCGCGATGACGGACGCGGCCAGCAGGGCCGGGCCGGCCGTCCCGACGATCATGGCCAACGGCGTCGACTGCCATGCCGCATCCCAGGTCGTCAGGGCCAGGCGGACCGCGGTGTCCGCCGTGAGGCCCAGGTAGAGCCCCAGGGCTGCCGGCGGACCGTCAACCTCGGCGCGCGCCGCGCGAAGGCCGGCCGCGAGGGCGACCAGGCCCAGCAACGTCCCGGCCACGGCAACGGCGACCGTCGGGCGGTCCTGGAATTGGAGGATCACCCGGGCCACGGCCAGGCCGAGGCCCGAGACGAGCAGCAGCGTCCGCGGGCTCAGCCAGCGCCCGAGCGGGGCGACGGCAAGGGGCGCGGCGAACATCAACGGGACGACCCACGCTGCCGTCGTGAAGCCGATGCGGCCGGCCAGGTCGTACAGCAGCGGGAACGAGACCCGCATGACCTCCGCGACGACGGCGGTGATCAGCGCGACGGTCAGGGCGGGGCGCACCGAACCGCCGGAACCGCCGCTGCCGGTCACGGCCACCGCACGCCGCCGTGCGCCGCACCACGAGGCGAGCTGTCGCCCCACCATGCGTGCACGGGTGGTGGAGTTGGGAATTGCCAGCTGAACATGATCATTCGACGAGTTCAGGCGGTGGCGGTGGCGGCGGAGGTCGACGGCGGGATGCCGAGCAGGTGATGGGCCATGTCGAGCAGCACCACACGCTCGGCGGGTTTGGCGACCACGCCGTGGGACAAGGTGATGACATAGGTTCGCACGTCGTCAGCGACCACGAACGACACGTCCTGCTTGTCCGAGAGCAAGAACCCGTCGCGCCCGGCGACCGACTGCGCCTGCACCGTCGTACCGGCCGCCTGTGCATCGTCGACGGTCGAGCTGATGCGACCGGCCGCGACGTCGCCGTCGACATAGCCGCTGACGGCCACGGTGAGCGGGACCGGTGCAGGTGTCGGCGGCGCGTTGCGGCCCTCAGGCGTGGGACGCACCCCGTACTTGCAGGTCAGCCGTCCGGTGCGGCCCGAATCCCCGAGGTAATCGTCGTTGTAGACACGCTGGGTCTCGCCGCGCATCGGCACCTTGAGGATCTTCGCCACCTCACCGGCGGTGGCCAGGTCCTCGCACAGTTCGGGAACGCCGGTCGTGGACGTGGGCGACGGCGTCGCGGCCGCGTCGCCTGCGGAGCCGTCGTCACTGGGCGAGGCTCCCTGCGTGGGCACGACCGGAACCTCGGGCTCATCGGTGTTGGAGCAGGCGGTGACCGACAGCGCAACGGCCACAGCAACGGCTGCTGAACGGCTCAGTCGGCTCATCACGCCATCACCGTAACGGTCGCGCGCGCCTGGTACCGCGCTGAGGCACGCCGGCTGGCGTCATCGTGGCCGAGCCGTTGCCGACCAGTGACACGGCGACGGGCCCCGCGTCCGCGAGGACGCGGGGCCCGTCGAGCGGCCTACGCCGGGTCAGTTGCCGGTGAGCTTCTCACGCAGCGCCTGCAGCGCTTCGTCCGAAGCGAGGGTGCCGTTCTCGGGCTCCTCAGGCGTCGGGGCGCTGGAGTACGAGGACGGCGTGTCGGCCTTCGTCTCGGACTCGGCCTCCTGCGCGCTCTCGATCTGCGACTTGTGCGCTTCCCAGCGCGCGTGGGCCTCGGCGTACTGCCGCTCCCACTCCTCGCGCTGCTTCTCGTAGCCCGGCAGCCAGTCGTTGGTCTCCGGGTCGAAGCCCTCGGGGTACTTGTAGTTGCCCTGTTCGTCGTAGTCGGCGGCCATGCCGTACAGCGTCGGGTCGAAGTGCTCGCTGACGTGCGCGGCGGTGTCGCCCTCGTTGGCCTGCTTCAGCGACAACGAGATCCGGCGACGCTCGAGGTCGATGTCGATGACCTTGACCATGACGTCCTTGCCGACCGTGACGACCTGTTCGGGAACCTCGACGTGGCGCTCGGCCAGCTCCGAGATGTGCACCAGGCCCTCGATGCCGTCCTCGACGCGGACGAAGGCACCGAACGGCACCAACTTGGTGACCTTGCCCGGCACGATCTGCCCGATCTGGTGCATGCGGGCGAACTGCTGCCACGGGTCCTCGAGAGTGGCCTTGAGCGACAGCGACACCCGCTCGCGGTCCATGTCGACGTCGAGCACCTCGACGGTGACCTCCTGGCCGACCTCGACGACCTCGGACGGGTGGTCGATGTGCTTCCAGGACAGCTCGGAGACGTGCACCAGGCCGTCGACCCCGCCGAGGTCGACGAACGCGCCGAAGTTGACGATGGAGGACACCACGCCGGAGCGGATCTGGCCCTTCTGCAACGTCTGCAGGAAGGTGGACCGGACCTCGGACTGGGTCTGCTCGAGCCAAGCGCGCCGGGACAGAACGACGTTGTTGCGGTTCTTGTCCAGCTCGATGATCTTGGCCTCGATCTCCTTGCCCACATACGGCTGCAGGTCGCGCACGCGGCGCATCTCGACGAGGGAGGCAGGCAGGAAGCCGCGCAGGCCGATGTCGAGGATGAGTCCACCCTTGACGACCTCGATGACGGTGCCGGAGACGACGCCGTCGGCCTCCTTGATCTCTTCGATCTTGCCCCAGGCGCGCTCGTACTGAGCGCGCTTCTTGGACAGGATCAGGCGGCCTTCCTTGTCCTCCTTCTGCAGGACGAGGGCCTCGACTTCGTCGCCGACGGCCACGACCTCGTTGGGATCGACGTCGTGCTTGATGGACAGCTCACGCGAGGGGATGACGCCCTCGGTCTTGTAGCCGATGTCGAGCAGGACTTCGTCCCTGTCGACCTTGACGACGGTGCCGGACACGATGTCACCGTCGTTGAAGTACTTGATCGTCTCGTCGATCGCGGCGAGGAAGGCCTCCTCGGACCCGACATCATTGACGGCGACCTGCGTCGTCGAAGGGGCCGTCGAGGGGGCCGTCGTGGCCTCAATGCTGCTCGTCATGTGGAAGGGGACTCCGGACAAAGGATGAGATGAGTTCCGCGCCAGGACCCTTGGATCGCCGTGCCACCGATTCGACCAGGACCTGTACCCTGTGCCGCCCACCGACAGTAACGAGCGCGAGCCTGCTCCGTCCGAGGTTCGCGCAGGCCCACAGCGCAAACGATAGGCTACCCGGCCGCACCGACCAGGGTCAATCGGCGGGAGGTCGCGAGTCGATCACGATGCAGATGTGAGTGGCGGATCGGCCGGTTGCGCAACCCCCGTTTCGTCCATGTGCCCGAGACTCTGCCCCAGACTTTGCCTAGATCGTCCCCGGGAAACGAACGCGTTCGCGGGCGAGTTCCTACGTGTTCACGGCTCAGCTCGGGTCGGTGTTCGGGTCAGTATCGGTACGCCGGGCCCGGTCCCTGGGCGTCCTCGTCGAACTCGTCGAACTCTTCGGCGAGATCGTGACCACCGAGATCGTGATCAGCGCCACGACCAGCCGGTTGACGTGGTCCGGACAGGTCGTGACCTGCGTCGGCGGCCGCGGGTTCCGGCTCGGTCGCCGGCGGGTCACCGGCCGCCGCAGCCGGATCGGCGCCAGGCTGCTCCGGTCGCCACGCCACGGAAGGCACAGCCGGCACGGTCGGTTCCAGCGGCACCTCCGGCTCCGGCAACACGACCGGATCCGGCTCGGCGACGAACGTCGGGTGCGCCGCCCTGGGCTCCGGCTCGCCGGCCGTGGAGACGGTGGAGGGCTCCGGTCCGCTCGCCCCTGCACCGCCCACCGAGCGTGCGCCGGGCGCGGAAGCGGACCCGCCGAGGCGACGCCGCCCCGACTCCGTCTTGCGCCCCGCCACGACGACCCCGGCGATCAGGACCACCGCCCCGGCGACGAGGCCACCCAGCGGCAGCGTGTCACGCACCAGGGCCAGCTCGTCGGCCGGGCCGGAGTATTCGGCGATGTTGGCAGCGACCTGGTCGTCGGTGTAGGCCAGCGTTCCCTGCACCACGGCCGGACCGCGCTCGCCGTCGAAGCGCAGGAACGAGTCGAGCTCGTGCCGGCCGTCGATGATGGCTCCGGTGTATGGCTCGACCCAGATCGTGCGGGTGGCGCTGTAGACGTGTTCGGCCTTCACCGCGCCTGATCGGTCGAACAACGCCCCCGGGACCTCCATCTGGGCGATCACCGTGGGTTCGATCCGCTGCTCGAAGCGATACACGTCGAGGTCACCACGCTGGTCCGCTGCGACGAAGGTCATCGGGCGAGTGGCCCGCAACTCGGCATCCCAGAAGTCGTAATCGCGCTTCTCGGTCCCGAACGGCAGCTTGAACAGATACCCGGCGTGCTCGATCGGCTCGGCGTCGGCTTCGTCACCGGTGCGGGAGATGTACTGCTCGCCACCTTCGACGGCGTAACCGCCGTGCCGGTCGAAGGCCACCCGCTCCTCCAGGTACGCCAACACGTCGGGTTCGGCGGAATCGTCGTCGCCCTGGGTGTCGACCGTGGTCACGCTGGTCTCCCAGACCGCCCGGTCATCAGTGCCTGCGGCCACGTCCGGAACGATCCGGCGCACCGACCGCACGTCGGTGCTGCGCTCCATGGGGCCTTCCTGGGTCAACACAGCCGCGCGATCGAGCACGGTCACGTCCTGACCCGTGGAGATCTGCTCAGTTGCGGCGTCTGAGACGACGGCCAGGCGCGGATAGGCGTACCACCGAAGTAGCGGCGCGGCGACGAGCATGAGCACGCCGAGACCCACGAGGGCCAAGCCGATCGAGCGCCGCATGTCCACCTTCCTCGTCCCTGTCGCTCCGCCCGGGGCGGGCGCGGGCGCCCGGTCGGCAGGCCCGCGTACAGCGCGAAACTACCCGGCCGACAGGGTGGGATGAAAGCGGATCGGCGAAGGTCACGCCCCGGCTTGGCCGGCGGCGGGCACCGAATGCTGGCCTTCGGCGATCTCCTCGATCATCTTGGCGCAGAAGGCCGGCAGGTCGTCTGGCTTGCGGCTGGTGACCATGCCGCGGTCGGTCTGGACCTCGGCATCGACCCAGGTGCCGCCCGCGTTGACGATGTCGGTACGAAGGCTCGGGTACGACGTCAGGGTGCGTCCGCGCACCACGTCGGCCTCGACCAACATCCACGGCGCGTGACAGATGGCGGCTACGGGGGTGCCGCTCTCGACGATCGCCCGGACGAAGGCGACGGCCTCCGGCGACAGCCGCAGGTTGTCCGGGTTGGCCACCCCGCCGGGCAGAACCAAGGCGTCGTAATCGCCGGGGTCGGCCTCGGCGACCGTGCGATCGACCGGGAACGTGTCGGCCTTGTCGAGGTGGTTCATCGCCTGGACCTGTCCGGCCTGGGGCGCTACCAGCTCAGGGCGCGCGCCGGCGTCCTGCAACGCCTGCCACGGCTCGGTCAGTTCGATCTGCTCGACGCCTTCGTTCGCGACGAGGACGGCCACTCTCGCACCGTCGATTCGTCCAGCCATGTCGGGTCCTCCTATCGGCACATCGCCTGAATCGTCACTCCCGTCGCCAGTACCCACGGCGCCGGTGGACATGCGAGCGTGGTGCTCGGTTCTGGGGCGTCTGCCCGGTTCCGATCACAGCGACGGCGACCGCGACCAGGACCAGTACCTGCGCCACACCGGAGTGCGCACCCGGCTGCGGGCCCGGCCACGGATCGAGCGCCACGACGACACCGGCCGCCAGCGCGACCGCCGCGGCGATCGCCGGAGCCACACGGCGCACCGCCGGCCAGCGCCACCCGGCGGCGAGGACGAGCACCCCGCCTGCCACGGCTGCCGCGCCGGCCGCTCCACCCAGGACCACCAGCGCGGCGGCCCCGGCGACCGAGGCAGCCGAGGTCCACCTGGGCCGCCGGGCTCCGTGCCGCCCGCTCCGACGGTTGGGGCGTGCCCGTGCCGGCTCACCCGGCGGGCCGGTGGGACTCGTCGCCGGTGCGCGCCCGGCGAACCACCACAAGCCGGCCACCACGACCACCCCAACGCCGCCTGCGCCCAGTGCGACCCGGTACGGCGTGTCCGGGCGGTACGTCAGCTCGATCACGCCGCCGGCGCCGGCCGGAACCACGAACCCCTGGGCCCAGCCGTCGATCCGGACCGGCTCCAGCCGGTCCCCGTCGAGGGAGGCCTGCCACCCCTCGTTCGCGTTCTCGGTCACGGTGAGGACGGTGTCGACCTCACGCTCGGCCACGGCCACCTCGCGATGCGTGGGCTCCCAGGACCGAACCTGCACCTCAGCCGGCTCTGAAGCCGGAGCCAGACCGTCGGCCGGCCGGAGGGTCAGGCTCTCCGGGCGCATGGTCGCCGCGGTCTCCAGGACGAAGTCGTGCACGCCCGGATACACCTGGACGCCGTCCTGCTGCAGGCATGCACGTACCGGCACGGCACGCCCGTGCAGCGCGTCACCCACGGTGCCGTCGAGCCTCGTCGGGATGATCGTCGAGTCGATCGCGACATCCGGTCCGCTGCCGCAGTGGGCGGGCAGCGGCGCGGCCTGGTCGGTCGGCGCGCGCAGCTCGTCGGTCCCGAGGATGCGCACCTCGGATGCGCCCGCAGGCAACACCGTTTGCAGGCCGAAGTCGACACCGGTGTCGACGACCTCGTCCAGGGCCGCGATGTGCACGTCGAGCTGTGTGGTCTCGACGGGTTCGGGCAACCGGGCACGGCCTTCGTCGTCGACCTCCACCTGCGTGGTCGCACCGCCGACGGTGATCTCGACGGTGCGCGGGCGCGACGCCGCCAGCCACGGATGGACGACCAGTTGCACGCCGTCGACGGTTCTGGGCTCCGGCCAGGACAGGGTGAGCGTGGGCGCCGGGTCGTCGGGCGCGGCGATCCATCCAGTGCCCGGGTCGAGGTCGACCGCTGCCTGCGGCCGGGCCAGTGGATCGCCGATGGCGCGTGAGCTCGCCTCGGCGCGCAGCCCGCCGGACTCGGCGTCGATCATCTCCTCCAGCGCCGTTCCCGGTCGTGGCCGGACCGTGGCCTCGATCGTGTATCGGCCACCGGTGTGCAGGTCCACCCGCCGGCGCAGGTCGCCGTTCTCCTCTCCGGTACGGGCCAACTGCCGTGCACAGCGGACGACGTCGCCGGTGTGCACACAGGCTCCCCGGCGTGCGTCAGCGGTGGCGAACATCAGCGTCTCGGTCGCTTCCGGTCCGCCGAGGTCGGCAGCGGGCACCGGTGCCGCCTTGAGCATGCGCCGGACCGTGACGCCGGGTATCCGCAGCTCACGAACACCCACGCCGGTGGGCGTGCCCGCTCCCACCTTCAACACGCGCACGCGCAGCGTGCTCGTCTCCCCTGGCGCAACCGCGAGCTGGTGCACGGCGGACTCGTCGTCCAGGTCGGTGGCGACGGCGCCGGTATCGGTGCTGACCTCCACCCGGGCCGGTGGCGCACCGATGGGGCCGTCGTTCAGCGTGACGAGCTCCACGGAGTCGAACTGGTGCGGCTCGTCGAAGGCGATCTCGATCCATTGCCCCTCGGGTTCGCCGTAGACGCCAGAGATCCAACTGGTCGCCACGTCACCGTCGAGCGCCGCCCACGGGGAGTTCTCCGGGCCGCGGGCCATCGTCGCCAGCGGGTCCGCGCCCGACGACGACGCCGTCACCGACGCCACCCCCTCGGCGACCGCGACCGTCTCGCGCTGCGGGTCGTCGACCGGGAGGAAGTCCCGCGCGGCTCGATCCAGGGGCCCGTCGTCACCGGCGGCGAGCACGTGCGTCGCGTTGTCGCGGATCGCGCCGAACCACACCGCGCGCCGCCGCAGCCCGTCGGTCACGACCGGCACCGGATCAGGATCCACGACGTCTTGGCCGTCCCCGGCGACGAACGTCGCCCGTCCGTCCAGCAGCCCGGCATCGCCCAGGGTGAGCAGCGACTCCGGGCCGCCGGACATCCGGAGGCTGCCCTCGAGCGGGTCCGAGCGCACCCGCATCTCGGCCTCCGGCGGCATCACTTGGTAGATCTCCACGGCCGGATAGCTCACATCGAGGCGCGAGTCCGCCGACACCTGCGGGTCGTCGCCGGCGCCGATCTCGGGGCCGAACGTCGCCACGCGCTCGACTCCGGGCATCTCGGCCAGGGCCTGATGCACCAGCGCCGGTCGGGGCGCTTCCACGCGCGACCGGTCCAGATCGTTGCGCACGACCAGCAGCCCGACGCCGGCGCGGCGTAGCGCAATGCTCACGCCCGCGCCGCCGCGACCGGCGCCGAGGCGGCGTTCGATCGCATCGAGCAGGCGGATGTTGCCGGCCGAGGACAGCGGCACGGAGTCACGTACCGCCCAATGCGCGTCGGTGAGCGCCTGCAGCGGCTCGTCGCGTGGCGCGCCCCACACGTACTCGGCGAACGGGCTGGCCGGCAGCAGCAGCGCTCTCCTGGAGCCGGCGTTGTCGTCCAGCCAGTCGGCGGCGTCGTGCCAGTACGCGGGGATGTCGTCGTACGAGCCCGGCTGCGGTAGCCGTCCCACCAGCGCCGGAGTCGCCACGCCGGCGAGGACGACCACGGTGAGACCGGCCGCGACGATGCGGAATCGGCGCGTCGAGCGCCCCAGTGCCGGGAGCATGGCCAGCACGTGTACGAGCCCCAGCACCAGCGGCACGCGCAGGACGACGTCGAACTTGTGCACATTGCGAAACGGCGCCAGCGGGCCGTCGAGCAGGTCGCGTACCTGTTCGGCCACCGGTGAGGCAGCCGGGCCGACGTAGGCCGCGGACACCAGGACCAGACCGGCGGCGGCGCCGGCCAGCAGCACCCGCCGAGCCGGCATGTCGCGCCTGGCCAGCCCGGCCAGCCCGAGGGCGGCCACCAGGACGGTGTCGAGGATCAGGACCGGCTCGGCGGCCAGCAACCGCCCGGCCGGCCACTGTGGCTCACCCGCGACGTCCAGATAGGACAACCAGTGGTTGCTGCCGCGCAGGACCTCGATCAGGGAGGTGTGCTGGGTCGTGTTCGCCGACGTCTCGATCCAGTCGAGAAACGGCGGACCGTGCGCGCCGAGCAGCAGCAACGGGCCCCACCACCACGCCGTCGCGATCATGGTGCAGCCCAGCCACCACGCGGCCGCACGCGCCCGGCCGGGCCAGTTCGGCGTCAGTACGAGCCAGAGCACCGACGGCAGCACAGCGGCCGCCGTCGCCGCGGCATTGACCCCGCCCATGCACGCGATCGCCCCGGCCGACCCAGCCGCATGACGCACGACCGAACCACCGCGCCACGCCCGCACCAGCGGAACCAGCACCCACGGGGCAAGCGCCGTCGGCCAGGCCTCGATCGAGATCGCGCCCAGTGAGACCAGGATTCGCGGCGTCAACGCGAAGGCGAGCCCGCCCAGCAGCCGCGTCCACGCCTGCCCGATCCCCAGCTCGCCGGCGAGGCGAACCATGCCGAGGAAGGCGACCACGAGGATCAATGACCACCACAGCCGCTGCACGACCCACTCCGGCAACCCGGCCAGCCCGCCGAGGAGGTGGAACGGGCCCATCGGGAACAGGTAGCCGTAGGCCTGGTTCTGCAGCTGGCCGAATGCCGCAGCCGGTTCCCACAGATGCATCGCCCGGCTCAAGAAGCCGGCCGGGTCGGCGGTCAGGTCGAGCTTCGTGTCGGGCACGATCAGGCCGGGACGCTGCCGGAACGCCAGGGCCGTCAACACGATGCAGCACGCGGCCAAGTGCAGCGGCCAGGCCCTCGCCCCCGGTCGCGGCGACGGGGTGGGCTCGGTGGTCATCGCCGACGCATCACCACGGCGAGGTTCCAGGTCAACGCTTCGCGTACGAGCGGTACGCGGGTGACGCCCGCAGCCCACCGTGGGTGGTAGCGCGGGAACGCCGCCACCAACTCGCCTCGTGGGCTGCTGCGCACCCATCGCATCGCCTCGGCCACGGTCACCGGGAACAGGCTCTGGCCGTACCGGTTCTTCGGCGGGCGGCCCGTCCGGCGCTCGTACCGGCGAGCGGCGCGCTCACCGCCGAAGTAGTGCCACGGTGCGGTCTCGTGCCCGCCCCACGGTGACCACCACACCGTGAACGACAGGTAGACCACTCCCCCCGGCCGCGTGACGCGCAGCATCTCGTCGGCCATCGCCCACGGCTGCCGGACGTGCTCGAGGACGTTCGACGAGTAGCACACGTCGACCACACCGTCGCCGAAGGGCAGCGCCGTCGCGCAACCCACCACGCTGCCCGGTTCGACTGCACCGCGGGCGCCCAACTCGCCGAGGTCATGGTCGACCGAGACATACCGCGCGCCGGCCTCGACGAACGCGGCACGGAAATAGCCGGGACCGGCGCCGACGTCGAGGACCACAGCTCCGTGCAATTCGGCATATTCGGACAATTGCCCGACCGAGTCGGCCGCCAGAACAGAGTAAAACCGGTCCGGGTCGCGCTGTTCGGTCAGAAATGCCCGAAAAAGCCGAACGGAACGATTCAGGGTCGCGCTACGACGACTAGGCCCGGTGAGCAGCACTCCGGCAAAATAACCCATTTGCCGCGCGACTTCGCGTCATTCTTCACGATTGCCGGAAGAACAACGAAAGCTGCGTGGCCGCCGTCGCTGCGCGCAGCGGCGGACGTGACCGCTCGGCGCAGACGCGCTCGAGGATCTGCTCCCACCCGTGCACCGTCGAGGCCCAGGAGAACTCCGCGGCGCGCCGGGCAGCGGCGCGACCGAGCCGGCCCCGGCGGGCATCGTCGGCCAGCAGCTCGCCGACCGCGCGCGTCAGCTGGTCCAGATCGTCGACGAGCACCCCGGTCTCGCCATCGACGATCGACTCGGCGATGCCGCCGGCCGACCGGTAGCCCACGGCAGGCAGTTCGTGCTGGGCACCCTCGACCACGACCAGACCCCAGCCCTCCTTCACCGACGGCGCCACCATCAGCCAGCTCCGGGCCAGCTCGTCATGCTTGGCCTGTTCGTCGACGTGCCCGTGAAACTCGGTGATGTCACCGACCCCCAGCCGCTCGGCGGCCGCGACGAGCTGCTGGGCCCACCAGCCGGAACCGACGACGCTGACACGCAGGTCGGGCCAGTCGTGGCGTAGCCGGGCCGCAGCCGCCAACGCGTGCTCGACCTGCTTGTGCGGGACCAACCGGCCGAGCACACAGATCCGCGGCGTCGCCGAACGCGCGACCGTGGTCGGCGGAGCCGGCGCGGTGCCGTTGTGCACGACGTCGATCCGCGCGCGCTCGACCCCGAGCCCGGTCAGTTCGTCGCGGGTGACCTCGGAGACGGTGACATACTGCGAACGGCGATACACCCGCGGCGCCAGCCACGACTCCAGCCACCAGCCGAACCGCGCTATCGCCCGGCGATACACCACACCCCACTGCTCGCGATGGACGTGATGCACGAGGACGACCACGGGGCAGCGAACCGCCACCCGGCTCCAGAACGGCACCCCGTTCTGGACGTCGACCACGACGTCAGGGCGCCCGAGCCGCCTGGTCGCCAGCGCGGCGAGCGCACGAGCGTAGACGGTGAGCTTGCCGCCGCGCCGCACGATCCGGTAGCCGTCGCGCCATTCGTGGCGTGCGCCGCCGGGATAGGCCGCACAGAAGACCGTGACGTCGTGGCCCGCAGCGGCCAGGCCGGCAGCGACGGTCTCGACGTAACGCTCCGAGCCGCCGCCTTCGGGGTGCAGGGTGTCGCGCCAGTTGAGCATCACGACGCGCAGCGCCGAATCATTCTCTCGACGACGCTGGAAAGTTTGGGATTCCACCGACTCAGAGCCGGTCGTAGTCGATCAGGTCGATCTCACTGACCGTGCCGGAATCGCCCGACCTGTCCGGTTCGCTGACATTCACGGCGGTGATAACCGTCAATCCGGCGAGCACCACACCCACAATCGCGGCGACAATGCCTCCGATATTGCCCATGGACTAAACGATCTCCCTGATGACGTTGCCGAATCACGACACGAGGGAGCCTATTGATCGCCGCCGCCGTAAGACGGCGTTCCGGACAAGATCCACCGAAGCGACAGCAAGAGTGGCCAAACAGACGATATTCGCGGCGACGATCGGCCCACGTGGTGGCACATCGGTCCACGGCCGGATCGGGCCGGGAACGCGAAACAGCTCGACCTCGTCGTAGTGCGCGACGCGGCGCGCGCCGGCCACGACGGCGCCCGGCACCTCCCCCGGCGTGTCGCGCAGGACGATGATCCATCCGACCCCGGCCGCAGCCAGGCCGGCCAGCGGGCGCTCGGCGGTCAAGGCCGCATCGATCCGGCGAGCCCGCGGGTCTTCACCGGGCACGACCGAACCGCCGACGGGTAGCGCATCCGGAACGACCGGCTCGACGCCGAAATAGCGCGGCGCCGGATCGAGCACCGTCCGCCCGTCAGCCCAGGGGAACGAGCGATACGGCTGAAACGGCAACACGACGACGTCGCCGGGCGCCGACGATTCGTGCAGCACCGTGCGGGTCTGCGCCCACGACTGCGGGTACTGCACCGGCGTCAGCCGACCCGCAGCACCGGCCGCCAGGTCCGGCAGCGCCGCCAGCGGCAGCAACACCGCCCCGCACGCGATCAACCGCGGTACGGCCCGGGTACCCGGTCTGCAGACCGCTTTCACGATCCGGGCTGTGCCGTGCCCAGCCGCCATGGCCAGCAGCAAGGCGAACCACGCAAGGAACTTCTGGCCGTCGCGCACCAGCCCGGCCCCTGGCACCTGCGTGACCAGCCACTCGATGACGTCTCGCCCGCCGGGGACGGCACCAGCAGCAGCCAGCACGAGCCCACCAGCGGCGAACACCGGCACGACCACCGCCTCGACCCGGTTCATGCGCCGCCTGAGTTCACGAGCTCCGGCGAGTGCGAGCGCGACGATCACGCCGGACAGCAGCGCCGACGCCATCAGGGCACGGCTGCCCGGCACGGCGCCGGCGTTCCAGATGCCACCCAGCGTCATGAGGCTGCCGATCAGGCCCGACGGCGCGTCAGCGCGAGCAGCGAAAGCCTCCACGCCCGCGGCGGCGGACACCGCGGCCTGCGGCCGCACCAACCCGGGCACGATCCACGGCGCTTGCAGCGCGACCAGCGCGAGCGCCACGCCGAGCTTGGTGCGGCGGCGCTGCCGGCCCCCTGGCGCCAGGACCAACGCAGCGAAGAACGTCGAGGTGAGGATCCCTCCGGTCGCCGTCACCGCGGCCACTGCGGCCAGCAGGACACCGCCGGCGGCGGCACCGGGCTGTCCGGCGCGGACCCGGCGCGCGATGATCAGCAGCCACGGCAGCAGCGCGTAGCCGATCAGCACCGGCCAGTGCCCGATCACCAGCCGCTCGAACACGTAGGCGTTCCAGCCGTAGACACTCGCCGCGACGAGCCGGTACGGCGTCGACGACGCCGGGAGCGCCCGCCCGGCGCCCCACGCCGCGCCCACCACCACGCCGAACAGGGCCAGCCGCTGCACGAGCGCGGCGGGCACGACATCGTCGACGATCGCGACCACCGCGTCCAGCGGAACGGCCCGCGGCAGGGCACTGCTCACCCCGACCGACGACGGCAGCAGCGCCTGATCGGGCACGACCACCATGTCGTAGGACAACACGTAGCCGGGGGCAGCCAGCGGCGCCAACATCAGGATGCCGAGGACCACAGACCACGCCCCGAGTGCCACGTCGCCGCGCCGGGCGCCCAGGTGCCGCCGGAAGGCCACGGCGCGAGCATAACCGCACCGTCCGGACGAGGTGGGCCGATTGCTGAGGATTCGGGCCCGAACCTCCCCGGGTCCTGACACGATGGAACGATGCCGCACGTCGCCCCCCGGGTCCGGACTGCCGGGCTGCAGAGCTCGGCGGGCTTGCTGGCCGCCGGCACCAGCGTGGCCAACGCGCTCGGCTACGTGCTGACCGTCGTCGGCGCGCGGCGTCTCGGGCCGGACGAGTTCGGCGCTTTCGGCGCCCTCCTGGCGTTGATCATCGTCGGCAACGTCGCCGCACTCGCCGCACAGGCCACCACCGCCCGCACCGTGGCGACCGGCCGGCCGGCCGCGCCGGCGATCCGGTCCGGGCTGGTCGTGGCCGCGGTGACGACACTCGCGCTGTGCCTGGCAAGCCCGGTGGTGAGCAGCGTGCTGCAACTGTCCTCGCCCGTGCCGGCGATCGCCGCCGCGGTCGCGATCGGCGCGTTCGCTGCCGCTGCTCCTCCGCTCGGCGTCGTCCAGGGCCGCGAACGGTTCGCGCTGCTGGCCGCCCTGGTCACCATCCAGGCCACGATGCGCGTCGGCGCCGGCCTGGTCGGCATGGCCGTGTCGCCGACGGCGACGGGCGCCATGATCGGCGTGGCTGCGGGGTTGGTCCTGGCCACAGGGGTGGCCTGGGCGGCGACCCGGCCGACGGTGGCGGGCCCGCACGGGTATGCCGTGCGGGCGACTCTGGCTTCAGCGGCGATGCTGCTGGGGTTCGTCGTGTTGACGAACGTGGACGTCATGCTGGCCCGCCATGTTCTGTCCACCGACGCCAGCGGACTCTACGCAGCCGGGTCGATCTTCACCAAGATCGCGTTCTGGCTGCCTCAGTTCGTCCCGATGCTCGCCTTTCCCGCCCTGGCCGACCCGGCCCGGCGTCGCGGCGCCGTCACCATGGGTGTCCTGACCGTCGCCGGGTGCGGGGCGGTGCTGACGGCGGGGACCTGGGCCCTGTCCGGCACCGCCGTACGCATCGTCGCCGGCGCGGACTACCTCGACCTCGCGGCGCAGGTACCCGGCTTCACCGCACTCGGCGCGCTGTACGCGCTGGCTCACCTGCTCGTGTACGCCCATCTGGCCCGCGGCGACCGATGGACCACCGCTGTTCTCTGGGCCCTCCTGGCCGGCTATGTCGTCGTGGTCGAGACGACCGCGCATGACCTGATGGGGGTCCTGGTCCCGAGCCTGGTCACCGCAGGCCTCGTCGTGTGCTGGGGCCTTGCGCGCGAACACACCACCCGACCCGGGCGAAATGATCATGTTCACTAGGCAATTGCCTGCCCCACCACCCATGCACGCCCGGTGATACTGCAGAAGCCCTCGTGGTGCGGGCACCAGTAGCCGAACGACGTAACGACCGGCGCCTGGTCAGCGACGGCGGCCGGTGACCCGGGGCGGGGTCTGCGCGGTCTGCGGCGTCTCCGGCTTCGTCGGGGTCTGTGGCGTGTCCGACGACTCCGGCGTGTCCGACGACTCCGGCGTCTCCGTCGGCGGATCGTCCGTCTCGCACTCGTCCGGTTCGCCCGGCTCATCCGGGTCGCCGTCGTCAGCGTGCGCTGCCTCCGCTCCCGCCTCGTCGCCACCGGCGTCGCCGTTGTCCTCGCCGGCGTCGCCGTCATCCTCGTCACAGTCCGGCTGCTCCGGCTCTGTCGGTGTTTCAGTCGGCGTCTCGGTGGGAGTCTCCGTCGGCGTCTCGGTCGGCGTTTCCGTGGGAGTCTGCGTGGGCGTCTTGGTCGGCGTCGGTGTCTTGGTCGGCGTGGGCGTCTTGGTCGGCGTCGGTGTCTTCGTCGGCGGCGGCGACTTCGTGGCCGTCTTCGACGGGGTGGGGTCGGGCTTCTTGGTCGGGTCCGGCTTCTTGGTCGGGTCCGGCTTCTTGGTCGGGTCCGGCTTCTTCGTCGGGTCCGGCTTCTTGGTCGGATCCGGCTTCCCCGAGGGGTCGGGACGGTCCGACGGACTCGGCCGGGGCGACGGAGCCAGCGGACCGACGCCGCCCGGGTCACCCGCAGGTGCGTTGAAGTCGATCCCGGGCCCCGCCGAGCCGATCGCGTGCCCACGTCCGGAGTCGTAGGCGGCGATCCACGCCATGACGTTCGCGACGTAGGCGGCTGAGTTGTTGTACCGGTACAGGGCCGCCCGCAGTCCCGCGTCGGTGGACATGTCGCCGCTACCGGCACACAGATACCGCGCGGCCGCCACGGTGGCGTCGAAGACGTTGTGCGGATCGACGGCGCCGTCACCGGAGCCATCGGCTCCGTACACCTTCCACGTGCCGGGGATGAACTGCATCGGTCCGACGGCGCGATCCCAGACCGGGTCGCCGTCCCAACGTCCACCGTCGCTGTCGCTGATCGATGCGAACCCGTTGCCGTCGAGCGCCGGGCCGACGATGTGCGGCCGTGCGTCGCCGTCAGCAGTGACCCGGCCACCGTTGGCGTGCCCGGACTCGATCTTGCCGATGCCGGCCAAGACCTGCCAGCGCATCGCACACGCCGGGTTCTCGGCCATGAGCCTCGACGCCGCCTGCTGGTAGGCCGAAAGCACGATGTCGGGAATTCCGAGCACGCCCCCGCTCCCGATAGCGGGGATGATCGACGTCCCGACAGCGCCGTCCGTGTCGGCGGCGTACTCGGCCGACGTCGATCGCTGCTCGACGATCGTCACCGAAGCTTGCTCGCCCTCGCGGAACTGCGGGGCGGAGTCGACGATGGAATCGCCGCGTTCGTGCTGCGCCCAGGCGTCGTCTTGCGCTGAGGACGGATTCTCAATCGGGCCGGGCAGCCCGGCAGCACCACTCAGACTGAGAACTCCTGCACATGCGACTGTTGCGCCAGCCGCTCGCAACACAGAACGCAAGGGGGCACTCCCGTTCTCACGACGACTCTACGAGCCTCGCATGAGAGCCCCGACGGCGCTACCCCACAATTCCGACATCCGGGATCAAAATCCGGATCAATGGGCCGCGTCCTGCCATGTCCGCCCGAAGCCGACCGACACGTCCAGCGGCACCCGCAGCGGGTACGCCGCGCCCATCTCGCGGCGGACCAACGCCTCGACTACGTCACGTTCGCCGGGAGCGACTTCGAGCACGAGTTCGTCGTGCACCTGGAGCACCAGCCGGGACCGGTGCCCCTCTTCGCGCAAGGCGCGGTCGACGCCGAGCATCGCGACCTTGATGATGTCGGCAGCCGAACCTTGGATCGGTGCATTCAGCGCCATCCGCTCAGCCATTTCGCGCCGCTGGCGATTGTCGCTGGTCAGATCGGGCAGGTAGCGGCGTCGGCCGAGGATGGTCTCGGTCCAGCCTTCCATTCGGGCTCGTTCGACGACTTCGCTGAGATAGTCGCGGACTCCTCCGAAGGTCTCGAAGTACTCGTCCATGAGCTTCTGCGCCTCGGCCACGTCGATGCCCAGTTGCCGGGACAACCCGAACGACGAGAGCCCGTAGGCCAGGCCGTAGTTCATCGCCTTGATCTTGGCTCGCATCGCCGGGGTGACCTCGTCAGCGTCCACGTCGAACACTCGGGACGCGGTGACGGCGTGGAAGTCCATGCCGGAGGTGAAGGCTTCGATCAGCGTCTCGTCGTCGGACAGATGCGCCATGATCCGCATCTCGATCTGGCTGTAGTCGGCGGTCAGCAGGCATTCATAGGAGTCGCCGACGACGAAGGCCTCGCGGATCCGCCGGCCTTCGTCGGTGCGGATCGGGATGTTCTGCAGGTTCGGGTCGGTGGAGGACAGCCGTCCGGTGGCGGCGATGGTCTGGTTGAACGTCGTGTGGATGCGGCCGTCGGCGGCCACCGACTTGAGCAGGCCCTCCACGGTGACGCGCAGCCGGGAGGCGTCGCGATGCCGCAGCAGCGCCTCCAGGAACGGGTGCTGCGTCTTGGCGTACAGGTCGGCCAGCGCGTCCGCGTCGGTGGTGTAACCGGTCTTGGTGCGCTTGGTCTTCGGCATCTGGAGCTCGTCGAACAGCACGCCCTGCAACTGCTTGGGCGAGCCCAGGTTCACCTCGTGCCCGATGGCCGCGTAGGCGTCTTCGGCGGCCTGGGCCACCGCACCGGCGAACGAGGCCTCCAGCTGCTCGAGGTGGTCGACGTCGACGGCGACGCCGGCCTGCTCCATCCGAGCCAGCACGTCGACCAGCGGCAACTCGACGTCGTCGAGCAAGGCCCGCCCTCCGCGCTTGGCGAGCTCGGCGTCCAGGGCCGCGGCGAGGTCGAGGACGGCACGCGCACGCACCGTCTCGTCGCGACCCAGCTGCTCCTCGTCGCCGCCGTCCAACGACAGCTGGACAGCGGCATCGGCGGCCTGCGCCCGCAGCTCACGGCCGAGGAAACGCAGCACCAGATCGGCGAGATCATAGGAGCGTTGGCCCGGCAGGGCGAGAAACGCCACCAGCGCCGTATCGGCAGCCAGGCCTTTCAGCGGCCATCCCCGCGCGGCGAGCGCATGCAGCGGCCCCTTGGCATCGTGCAGGACCTTCGGCCGCTCGGGGTCGGCCAACCAGGCCGCCACGGCCGCGTCGTCCTCGGGTGTGAGGTCAGCCGGCTCGAACCACCCACCGGCACCGTCGCTGGAGGCGATCGCGACCTCGGTGACCTCGCCGGTACCCCGTGCCCACACGCCTCGCACCGAGACCCCGACCGGGTCGGGGCCGGCGGCGTGCTCGCTCAGCCACGCGGCGACCTCACCGCCGCGAAGCCGCACCGGGTCGATCTCGAAACCTTCGTCTGCTTCCGGCTCGCCGGCGTCGAGGTACTCGTACAGCCGGTCGCGCAGGACCCGGAACTGCAGCGCGTCGAACAACTCGTGCACGGCCTCCCGGTCCCAGCTCTGGCGCGCGAGGTCGTCGATGTGGACGTCGAGCGGCACGTCGCGGACGAGCTCGGTGAGCTGGCGGTTGGTCAGCACCTGTCCGAGGTGATCGCGCAGGAGGTTACCGGCCTTGCCCTTGACCTCGTCGACGCGCGCCACCAGCTCGTCGAGGGACCCGTACTCGGCGATCCACTTCGACGCCGTCTTCTCGCCCACCCCAGGGATGTTGGGCAGGTTGTCCGACGGGTCGCCGCGCAGCGCGGCGTAATCCGGATACTGCGCCGGGCTCAACCCGTACTTCTCCTGCACCGCTTCCGGCGTCATGCGCAGCAGATCGGATACTCCACGCCGCGGGTACAAGACAGTTACGTGGTCGTTGACCAGCTGCAGGGTGTCGCGGTCGCCGGAGCAGATGGCCACCTCGAGCCCCTGGGCCTGGGCCTGCACCGCCAGCGTGGCGATGACGTCGTCGGCTTCGTAGCCTTCCTTCTCGATCCACCGGATGCGTAGCGCGTCGAGGACCTCTTTGACCAGCTCCACCTGGCCCTTGAACTCGTCGGGCGAGGACGAGCGGTTCGCCTTGTACTCGGGAAACGTCTCGCTGCGGAAGGTCTGCCGGGACACGTCGAAGGCCACGCCCACGTGGGTCGGCTGCTCGTCACGGAGCACGTTGATGAGCATCGACGTGAACCCGTAGACCCCCTCGGTGTGCTGACCGGTGGTGGTGACCAGGTTCGCGTCCTTCAACGCGTAGAACGCCCGATAGGCCAGGGAGTGACCGTCGAGCAACAGCAGGCGGGATGGATGCGCGTCTTGGACCACGCCGCAAACCCTAGTAGCCGCCTCCGACATCGTGGCGGCTGCGGCCGTATTCGTCTACGCGCCATCGCCACGCGATATCGTCGTACCTCGTGACTCAACGGCCGACGACCGGTACCGGACCGGACGAAATCGACTTCGACGACCAACCAGCCGTCCTGGCCGCCCTACCGAAGGCCCCACTGGACGACCGCCTCGGCATCGAGTACATCGAGGCGCGTCCCGAACGCGTGGTCGCCCGGATGCCGGTCGACGGCAACACCCAACCTCTCGGCCTGCTGCACGGCGGCGCCTCGTGCGTGCTCGCCGAGAGCCTCGGCTCGGTCGCAGCCGCCCTCAATGCCGGCCCGGGCCGCTTCCCCGTGGGCGTGGACATCAACGCCACCCACCACCGCGGCGTGCGCGCTGGGCACGTCACCGGTGTCGCCACCCCCGCTCATCTCGGCCGCAGTTCGGCCAGCTTCGAGATCGTCTTGAGCGACGACGACGGCTCGCGCGTCTGCACCGCCCGCCTCACGTGCGTCCTCCGGCCCGCCCCCAGCGGCCGGCGCGACTGACCCGGCCGCGTCGTGTTCCCGGGCTTTGGGACGGTCCTGAACATCGCGACCATCCTCGTCGGCTCCGGGGCCGGCGTCCTCGTCGGCCACCGGCTCCCCCAGCGCACCCGTGACGTGGTCACCGACGCGCTCGGCCTGGTGACGCTGCTCATCGCGGCCGTGTCCGCCGCGGCCGTGCTGGACACCGACTTCGCCGCCGCCGTCGGCGAGTCCGCGACCCTGCTCGTGGTCCTCGGGGCGTTGCTGATCGGCGGCATCGTCGGCTCGCTGTTGCGGGTGGAAGCCCGGATCGAACACTTCGGCGCCTTCCTGCAGCGGCGGCTGTCCCGCGACAGTGACAGCGAGGCCCGTCGCCGATACGTCGAAGGCTTTCTCACCGCGTCCCTGATCTTCTGCGTCGGGCCGCTGACCGTGCTCGGCTCGCTGTCCGACGGGATGGGCCTGGGCTACGAACAGCTTGCGCTGAAGTCCACCCTGGACGGGTTCGCATCCGTGGCGTTCGCCGCGTCTCTGGGCTGGGGTGTCATGGCCTCGGCGCTCGCGGTGGGCGTCGTGCAAGGCACGCTGACGCTGGTGGGTGTGGTCGCGGGCAACATGCTCGACGACGCCGCCGTCGCTGCGCTCACCGCCACCGGCGGGCTGCTGCTGGTGGGCGTCGCGCTGCGACTACTACGGATGAAGCCGTTGCCGGTCGGCGACCTCCTACCCGCATTGCTGGTCGCACCGCTGCTCGTCATGATCGTCGCGGCCTTACGGACATGACCTGTGCCGACGGCGGGTAATCACTGACCGGTACCAATCCGGACACATCGCGCGCCACGGATGAGCTCTCCGCCGGTGCCGGGTTAGGCTCCCGCATCACCACCCCGTTGCGGAGGAGATCGATGCCAGCCCGACGCGCCACCCGACCGGCGCCGCCGCTGACGGCCCACCCGAGGCTGCTGTGCGCGCTGCTCGCCGCACCAGCGATACTCGAGGATGGAAGGGGGCCTGCAGATGTCGACTGACGGTGATTCCAGCTCCACGACGCCAGTGCGCCCGGCGGACGTCCTCAGGGACGTCCCGCACGTCCCCGGCTCGCCGAAGCCCGATCCGATCCTGGTCGCCGACAACATCACTCGGCGCTTCGGCGGACTCGTGGCGGTCGACGTCGAGCACATCGAGGTACAGCGCGGGGCCATCACCGCGCTGATCGGCCCGAACGGCGCCGGCAAGACGACCCTGTTCAACATTCTCACCGGCTTCGACAAGCCGAACACCGGCGAGTGGACGTTCGAGGGTCAGCAGATCTCCGGCCTGCCTGCTTATCGTGTCGCGCGAACGGGAATGATCCGAACGTTCCAGCTGACCAGAGCACTGCCCCGGCTCAGCGTCCTGGACAACATGCGACTGGGCGCACGCGACCAGCGCGGTGAGAACGCATGGCGCGCCCTGGTCCGGGGCACCTGGCGCGGCCAGGAGGAAGAGGTCACCGCGCGAGCCGACGAACTGCTGCGCAGGTTCAAGCTCGACGGCCTGCGCGACGACTTCGCGGGCAGCCTGTCCGGTGGCCAGCGCAAGCTGCTCGAGCTCGCGCGCTCCCTGATGGCCGAACCGACCATGCTGATGCTCGACGAGCCGATGGCCGGGGTGAACCCCGCTCTCACTCAGTCGCTGCTCACGCATGTGCGCCAGTTGCGCGACGAAGGGCTGACCGTGCTGTTCGTCGAGCACGACATGGACATGGTCCGCGACATCTCGGACTGGGTCATCGTCATGGCCGAGGGCCGGATCGTCGCCGAAGGCCCACCTCGAGACGTGATGGCCAATCCCGCCGTCATCGACGCCTATCTGGGCAGCCATCACGACGCTCCCCTCACCGAAGCCGAAGAGCAGGAGCAGTTGGCCGCGGCTGGCGAGGAAATCGAGGCAGAGTTGTCCAAACCGGCCAAACCGGCGAGAGGCACGACCGAGAAGGGGTCACCATGACTCGACCCGATACGGAGCTCGACCGCAGCGAGCATCTGCGCGCCGCCGAGGGTGCGCTGTTGCGTGTCGACGAACTCGTCGCCGGTTACATCCCCGGCGTGAACATCCTGAACCGCTGCGACTTCTACGCTCAGGAAGGCGAACTGGTCGGCATCATCGGACCGAACGGCGCCGGTAAGTCCACGCTGCTCAAGGCGTTGTTCGGGCTGGTGAAGGTGACGTCGGGGACGGTGAAGCTGCGGGGGGAGGACATCACCGGCCGCAAGGCGAACGACCTCGTGCGACTCGGCATCGGGTTCGTTCCCCAGACCAACAACGTCTTCCCGTCGCTCACCATCAACGAGAACCTCGAGATGGGCGTGTTCCAAGCACCCGGCACCTTCGAAGAACGCTTCGAGCAGGTGGCGTCGTTGTTCCCCGCGCTCGCCGACCGCCGCCAGCAACGCGCGGGGTCGCTGTCCGGCGGTGAGCGCCAGATGGTGGCCATGGGCCGCGCACTGATGGCCCAGCCGTCGGTGCTCCTTCTCGACGAACCCTCCGCCGGGTTGTCCCCGGCGATGCAGGACGAGGTCTTCATCCGAGCCCGCCAGATCAACGGCACCGGCGTGACAGTGGTCATGGTCGAGCAGAACGCACGTCGCTGCCTGCAGATCTGCGACCGTGGCTATGTCCTCGACCAGGGCCGCAACGCCTACACCGGTACCGGCTCGGACCTGCTCAACGACCCGAAGATCATCGAGCTGTACCTCGGCACGCTGGCCCGGGCTTGACAAATTCTCCCCTCGCCGGCGCCGGACGGAAGATCAGGCATGTCTGAGCATGCCGGTAATGTCACTTGACGATCACATCTGTGCGTCACCTGCGCGACGGCGGTAGCGCAGGTCACCGTAGGGATGTACTGTCCCAGCGTGCTGGGTTTTCCAGCCGCCCGCTGGGGGATTTCTGCGCGAGGTCAGCGAGCTGCGCCGAGCGCACCGCTCGCGGTCGTTCACGGTCAGATGCGAATGAGGAGACAGCGATGCGCCGACCTTTGTTATGGCGTGGCGTCGCCCTCGCCGGTGCGGTGGCACTCACGCTCACCGCGTGCGGCGATGACGGCGATGACGGTGGAAGCACTGGCGAGCCTACGAGCGAAGAAACCGAGCAGGGCGGCGAGACGGAGGAGCCCGGCGGCGACGTCGAAGTCGACCGCCCCGGTCGCGACGAGGTGTTCGACCTCGGCTACATCCTCCCCGAGTCCGGCCCACTGGCGTTCCTCGGCGCGCCGATGATCGAGGGCGCCAAGATGGCAGTCGAGGACATCAATGCTGCCGGCGGGGTCAACGGTAACGACGTCACCCTGACCACCGCTGACGAAGCAGGCGACGCCGCACTGGCGCAGCAGGCCGCCGCGCGGCTGATCAACGGCGGTGTGGACGCCGTGCTCGGCGCCGCGGCCTCCGGCATGACCCAGGAGATCATCCAGGTCCTGTACGACAACCAGATCGTCGAGTGCTCGCCGGCCAACACGTCGCCGGACTTCTCCGACCAGGCGAACAACGGGTTCTACCGCCGGACGGTTCCGCCGGATGCCGCCGTGGCGCCGATCATCGCCGACACCGTCGTTGCCGACGGCGCTCAGAACGTCGCCGTGGTCGCCCGCGCCGACGACTACGGTGTCGCGCTGGCCGACCTCGTGGAGTCCAACGTCCAGGACCTGGGCGCGTCGGTGGCCACGCGGGTCGACTACGACCCGAACACCTCCGACTTCTCCGCCGAGGTCTCCGACATCACCGGCGCCAACCCGGACGCCGTCGTCATCGTCGGCTTCGGCGAGGCAGCCACCCTGATCCGGCAGTTGATCGAGGCCGGTCTCAGCGCCGACCAGCTCTACGGCGGCGACGGACTGTTCGGCCCCACGCTGACGTCGGACGTCAACCCCGACGACCCGAGCTTCATCGCCGGTATGAAGGTCATCGGCGCCTCGGGTGGCGAGGAGTTCAACACCAGGCTGAACGAGCAGCTGCCCGACAACGAGAAGGGCAACCTGATCTACGGTGGTCAGTCTTACGACTGCGTGATCATCATGGCTCTGGGCGCCATCGCGGCCGACTCGACCGACCCGGTCGAGTTCAACGACTTCGTCAACGAGGTCACGAAGGGCGGCACCGAGTGCACGACCTTCGCCGAGTGCAGCGAACTGCTGGCCAACGGTGAAGACATCGACTACCAGGGCGTCAGCGGTCCGCTGGACATCGAGGGCGCCGACCCGACGTTCGGCCGCTACGCCATCGCGCAGTTCCAGGACGATGGCACGCTCGAAGTCGTCGGCTCGCAAGACGTCGACCTCACCACCATCGAATAGTCGATGATTCTCTAGCCCGCCGACAGCGGTACGGCTAGAGACAGCGAAACTGCCCGGGTGCCACGTCGCGTGGCACCCGGGCAGTTTCGTTGCATCGCTCCTGCGCGCAGATCATGAGACACCACCGGCGCCATCACGCCACCACCGACCCACCATCACCAGACAGTCAGCGTCAACAACACTGCAGCCAGCGGATCATGAGGCACCACCGGCGCCATAGCGCCGCCACCGGCCCACGATCGCCAGGCGGGCGTCAGCTCGTCCCGGGTCAGCGAGACCAGGGACGAGCCCGACGCACGGGTCAGTTCGAGATGGCCGTCATTTCCCGGCGATCGCCGAATATGCCCTGTGGCCGGAAGATCATCAGCAGCATCAACGCCAGACCCACGGTCGAGAGAACGACCGCGCCGGTGGCGCCACCGCTGGACATGAAGCTGGGAAGGTATCCCGCAGATGCGGCGTCACGGAGCGCAGCGCTGACCGAACTGAACAGGAACCAGAACAGGACCGACCCGACGAGCGGTCCGAACTTGGTCGCCGCGCCGCCCAGGATGAGGATCGTATAGGCGAAGAACGTCACCTGCGGTTGGTAGGTATCGGCGTTGACGGTCTGGCCACCGATCGCGAACATCGCGCCACCCAGCGCGCCGATCACGCCGCCGATCACCAAGCTCTGCAACTTGTAGCTGAACACGCTCTTGCCGAGAGCTCGGGCGACTTCCTCGTCCTCGCGGATGGACTTGATCACCCTGCCCCAGGGGCTACGCATCAGTAAGATGATCACAAAGCTCGCGAGGAACGCGAGTCCCCACGTCACCAGGAGCGACCACAACTGGTTGGACGGATAGCTCAAGCCTCCGATCCCGTATCTGCCGTCCGGGATCGGGTTGATGGAGTGGAACTCGTCGGCGATGGACTGCAGCCCGAACGGGCCGCCGGTCACACTCTCGGCGGAACCGGAACGCACGATCAGCCGCAGCACCTCGGCCACGGCGATCGTGGTGATGGCGAAGTAGTCCGCCCGTAGGCGCAGAGTCGGAATTCCGACGAGCAGCGCGAGGAGTACGGCCCCTAGGATGCCGACCAGGATGCCCAGCCACAGCGACCCGCCGAACGTCGCCACGGTGATGCCGACTCCGTAGGCGCCGACCAGCATGAAGGCGACTTGTCCGAAGTTGAGCAGGCCGGTGAAACCGAAGTGCATGTTCAAACCGATGGCGAGCAACGCATAAGCGGCGGCCTGCGGGCCGAAGCCCGACCGCAGGCCGTTGCCGATGATCGAGGGCCAATCCACGTCGCGTTCCTTCCCCTCAGCCGATCCGCTCGCGGCGCCCGAGGATGCCTCGTGGGCGGATGAGCAGCACCACGATCAGGGCCAGCAAAGCCCACATGTACTTCAACTCGGACGGGAACCACAGCACGGAGATCTCGGTGACCAGTCCGATGACCAGACCGCCGACCATCGCTCCGTACGCTGTGCCGATGCCGCCCAGAATCACTGCGGCGAACATCAGCAGGAGCAACCGGAAGCCCATGAACCAGTCCACCGACACCGCGGATCCGAACAGCACACCCCCGCTTGCGGCGAGCCCTGCGCCCAGGGTCCAGACCACCAGGATGACCCGGTCGACGTCGATGCCTGTCGCCGAGGCCAGGGCGGGGTTGTCAGCCACGGCCCTGATGGCTTTGCCCATGCGCGTGCGCTGCAGCATGGTGGCCACGCCGATCAGGATCAGCGCCGACAGCCCCATGATGAACAGGTCGCGCGGCGTCAGCGAGATCGGGCCCCACACCAGCGCCGTCTGGCCGACGTAGTCCCGATATGTGCGCGGCGAACCGCCGAAGAACAGCAACAGCAGATGCCGGAGGAGCAAGGAGAGACCGATGGTGATGATGAGCATCTGGAACAGGCCCACCCGGCGCCGGCGTAGCGGCCGGAACAGGCCGCGTTCGAGCCCCGCGCCGAAAGCGGCCGTGAACGCGATCCCGATCGCTGCGGCACCGATCAGCTGAATCTGTGGGTCGTCGACGTTGAAATACCACGTCAACATGGCACCCATGGCGACGAGCTCACCGTGGGCGAAGTTGATCAGTCCGGTGGTGCCGAAGATCAGTGACAGCCCCACCGCCGCCATCGCGATGATCAGGCCGAACTTGACGCCGTTGGCGATCGCGCGGACGGCGGCCGCGCCCTGCCCACGCCCGGCGTCGCCCTCGCCGAGCTGGAAGATCACCGGCCGGACCCGGCCGCCGGGGACCTGAACCTCCAACGGGTTGTTGTCCGGGTTCCGCAGTTCCACGCCCTCAGGCAGGCTGCCTTCGTCCAATTCGACGGTGTAGGTACCCCCGGACGGAAGCGGCACCTCCCAGCGCCCGTCCGCGTCGGACTCGCCTTCGCCGACATCGGCGCCGCTGGCATCGGTGACCACGATGGTGACACCTTCGACCGGCTCGTCGTCGTCACCGCGCAAGGTGCCCGTGACGCCCTGTTCAGTCTCTTGGGCTTCGTCATCGCCCGGTGTCGCCTCGTCGCCGGCCGGCTCGTCGGCCTGCGCGGTGGCGTCATCGCTGGGGGACGTCTCGGTGGCGGCAGCGCCGGCGGCGAACGCCGTCGTCAGCACGAACAACACACCCAGAAGCGAGGCTGCGCCGCGGAGCACCACGGCGCGGATTCGATGGGAACCGTCCGTCTGCCGAGGAGAACGCGACTCGCGCCACGCGTCCGGCGAGAAGAGCAGGCGAATCCTGCGGCCGAACAACACCCGTTTCGCTCCCATCGCCGACTGTCGAAGTGCCTCCGCACGCTTCACGGCGTCGACCGCCGCTCGCAGACCCGGCCGCGCCACGAGCCGCCCGAGTCACTCACCCGACGGAGGAAACCTAGCTCCCACAAGGGCGGCTGTGACAGGACGCGGCTCGAACCAGGATCTGTTTGTTAGGACACTGTGACATTGGCCCTCAGGTGGCCGTCAAAGCCTCCCATCGCCCGTCGCGCAGAATCCGCAGTTCCACGACGCCGCCGACCCGGTCACCGAACCGATCGAAGGCCACCTCGCCGGTGACGCCGTCGAACTCCACGTTCGCCATCTCACCGGCGCATCCTTCACGCGCCGCCGCTGCCGAGCTCGCCGGAGGCAAGCATCGCTGGAGCACCGTTGCCACCGCGGTCGCCGCATCGTAGGCGGCCGCGCCGGACGGGCCGAGATCCGCCTCAGCGTCCGTCTCGAGCGCCTGGGCCACGGATTCCGGTTCCATCCCCGCGGTCGGTTGCAGCCTCGGGGGCAGCGCCGTGACCGCGCCTTCGCCGTGGCTACCGGCGCTGTCGGCGAAGGCGTCGCCACGCATCGCCGAGGTCCCCAGCACGTCGGTGGCCAGCGCCCCGCGGGCGGCCGCGGTCGCGACGGCTCCGGCGACCTCGGGCTCGCCGGAGACGAAGACGATGTCGGCGGAGTCCGTGCGCATCTGTTTCACCAGCTGCGCCACGCCGTTCTCGTCGTCCGCCACGCCGGTCACGACGACCTCACCGCCGTCGTCTCGGAACGCCCGGTCGAAGCGCTTGGCTTCGGCGGCGTCCCCGCCGTTGATCACCGCGGCCGTCTTGGCATCCAGGCCGATGCGGGCGTAACGCGCCAGCTCGGTCTCGGGCGCCTCGTCGGTCACCGCCGTGCGGTAGTACGACTCGTAGGGCCGCAACGGGTGCTGCGGGTCCGCCCCGCGGGTGTGTGCCGGCACGACGTCGGCGGGTGAGACGAACAGCACATCGGCATCGTCGGCCACCGGCTGGACGGCCCGCACGGCTCTCGTGGTGAGCCCGCCGATGATCGCGACACCGCCGTCCTCGACGAGCTGGGCCGCGCCCTCGGCCGCCGTCGCGGCATCGTCACCCTCGTCGATGGGCACGACGTCGACGACCCAGCCATCGATGTCGTCGGTCAGCTCGGCGATGCGCTGTTCGACGGCGGCGACGACACCGGCGCCCTCAGCTTGCTGCCACCCGGACCGCGGGACCAGGACACCGATCGTCGCCGTCTGTTCGCCGGCGTCGTCGTCGCTGAGAGTGCCCATGACGCCGCATGCGGCCAGCGACACCGCCGCAGCCAGCGCCGCGCCCGCAGCGGCGGCCCGTCGAGCTGTGCGCACGCCTCAGCCGCTCGCCTCGGCGTTTCCACTCTCGGCGAGGACGACATTGGCGACCTCTCGCATCGACGTGCGCTTGTCCATGGCGGCCTTCTGGATCCACCGGAACGCGTCGGGCTCACTCAGGCCGTAGGTGGTTTGCAGGATGCCCTTGGCGCGGTCGACCAGCTTGCGGGTCTCGAGACGCTCGTTGAGGTCGACGACCTCGGTCTCGAGCTGGGCGATCTCTTCGTGGCGCGACAACGCCATCTCGATGGCGGGCACCAGATCGGCCTTGGTGAACGGCTTGACGAGGTAGGCCATCGCTCCGGCCTCGCGGGCGCGTTCAACCAGATCGCGCTGCGAGAAAGCGGTCAGGATCAGCACCGGAGCGATGCGCTGCTCCACGATGCGCGCAGCCGCCGAGATGCCGTCGAGAACCGGCATCTTGACGTCCATGACGACGAGGTCGGGGCGGTGCTCCTCAGCCAGGCGCACGGCGCTGGCACCGTCCGCGGCTTCTCCGACGACGTCGTAGCCCTCTTCCTTCAACATCTCGATCAAGTCGAGGCGGATGAGCGACTCGTCCTCGGCAACGAGCACGCGCCGGGCAGTTGCAGTTGGCGATGGCGATGGCGAATCGGTCACCCGGGAAGCCTACTCGGAGCTTTCAACACTTGCCGGTAGGCTGGGGGCTGCGCCGCGCGGGGGCTATCCTCGAGGCGCACGGCCCGGTAGGCAAATTGGCAAAGCCGCCGCACTCAAAATGCGGTGTGTGTCGGTTCGAGTCCGACCCGGGCTACCACGGTTGACCTGTGACGATAAGTGGCGCCGAGCAGCCGTGGCGACGGTGGACACGGGCAGGCGCCGACGCCGGTGACACGTACGGCACATGTTGCCCGCAGTGTCACCGGCGTCACGACAACTCGCCGCCAGCGCCCAGCGTCAGTGATAGCCGGGCGCGACTCCACCGACCGCGTCACCGATCCGGTGCACCCGCATCGCGTTCGTGGACCCCGGGATTCCCGGCGGCGAGCCCGCCACGATGATCACGAGATCGCCGCGGCGGCACCGTGCCTGCTCGAGCAGCATCCGGTCGACTTGCTTCACCATCTCGTCGGTGTGGTCGACATGCTCGGCGGTGAACGCTTCGATGCCCCACGACAGGGCCAGCTGATGCCGCGTGGATTCGAGCGGGCTGAACGCCAGCAACGGAATCCTCGGGCGCAGCCGGGCCATGCGCCGGGCGGAGTCGCCGCTCTGCGTGAAGGCCACGAGATACTTCGCGCCGAGCAGGTTGCCCGTTTCGACCGCCGCCTTGGTGATCGCCCCACCCTTGGTTCGCGGCTGCGTACCCAGCGGCGGGATGCGCTCCAGCCCGTGTTCCTCGACGGTCTCGACGATCTTGGCCATCGTGACGACCGTCTCGATCGGATACGAGCCCACGCTGGTCTCACCGGAGAGCATGACTGCATCGGTGCCGTCCAGGACGGCGTTGGCGACGTCGGACGTCTCAGCACGAGTCGGGCGCGGATTGTTGATCATCGAGTCGAGCATCTGCGTCGCGACGATGACCGGCTTGGCCCGCCGGCGGCACAGCTCCACCGCCTGCTTCTGCACCAGCGGGACATCCCACAGGTCCAGTTCGACCCCGAGGTCACCCCGGGCGACCATCACGCCGTCGAAGGCATCGACGATCTCGGCGAGATTCACCACCGCCTGCGGCTTCTCCACCTTGGCGATCACCGGCAGCCGCACGCCTTCCTCGGCCATGATGCGGTGCACGTCGTCGACGTCGGAGGCGCTGCGCACGAACGACAACGCCACCATGTCCGCACCGATGCGCAACGCCCACCGCAGATCGTCGATGTCCTTGTCCGACAGCGCGGGAACGCTGACCGCCGTGCCGGGCAGGTTCAGGCCCTTGTGGTCGGACACCCTGCCGCCGAGTCCGACGGTCGTGACGACCTCGGAGTCACGTACTTCGGTGACCTCCAGCGACAGGCGGCCGTCGTCGACCAGCACCTGATCGCCGACCTCGACGTCGCCAGGCATGCCGGCATAGGTCGTGGACGCACGCTGCGCCGATCCTTCGACCTCGTCGGTGGTGATGGTGAAAGACTCGCCGGACTCCAGCTGAGCAGAACCGCCCGCGAACGTGCCGAGGCGGATTTTCGGCCCCTGGAGGTCAACCAGGACGCCCACGTTGCGCTCGGCCTCTGCAGCAGCCTTGCGCACTCGCAAGTACCGCTCTTCGTGTTCGGCATGGCTGCCGTGACTGAGGTTGAATCGGGCGACATCCATGCCGGCGTCGATCAACGCCCGCAATCGTTCCGGAGAATCGGTTGCCGGACCGAGGGTGCAAACTATCTTCGCTCTACGCACGTCCAGCAACACTAGACCTCCGGATGGTCAGACGGCCAATGGGCGGTCGGTTGGCGATATCGGCGCAGGCATCCGGTCCACTCCGGTCAGCCACCGATCGACCGCGGCAGCACACGATCGACCTTCGGCGATGGCCCAGACGATCAAGGACTGCCCGCGGCCGGCGTCCCCGGCGACGAAGACGCCCGGCACGCTCGTCTCGAACGACCCGTCACGACGCACGTTGCCGCGATCATCGAGGTCGACACCGAGTTGATCAAGCAATCCCGACCGCTGCGGCCCGACGAATCCCATCGCCAGCAAGACGAGGTCGGCCGGGATCTCACGTTCGGTGCCCTCGATCGGCTCGAAACCACCGGAGGAGCCACGGCGCACCTCGACCAACTCCAAGGCACGAACGCGACCGGAGTCTCCCACGAAGCGCTGCGTGGACACCGAGTAGACCCGCTGCCCGCCTTCCTCGTGCGCGCTCGAGGTCCGCAGCATCAACGGCCACATCGGCCACGGAGTCGACTCGTGACGCGTTCGTGGCGGCTCCGGCATGATCTCGAGCTGCGTCACCGACAACGCACCTTGCCGGTGTGCCGTACCCAGGCAGTCCGCACCGGTGTCGCCGCCGCCGATGATGACGACGTGCTTGCCGTCGGCCGTGATCTGGTCAGGCACGGACTCACCGGCCGCCACCCGGTTGGCCTGCGGCAGGTACTCCATGGCCTGGTGAATCCCGTCCAGCTCACGGCCCGGCACCGGAAGATCGCGCCACTGCGTCGCCCCCACTGCGAGCACGATCGCGTCGTACCGCGCCTTGAGTTCCTGGCCGGTGAGTGTCTCGCCGACGTCGACGCCCGTACGGAATATCGTCCCCTCGGCCCGCATCTGGTCCAACCGCCGGTCGACGTGGCGCTTCTCCAATTTGAACTCGGGAATGCCGTACCGCAACAGCCCACCCGGACGGTCGTCGCGCTCGTAGACCGCCACGGTGTGCCCGGCCCGGGTCAGCTGCTGCGCCACGGCCAGACCCGCCGGGCCGGAACCGATCACCGCCACCGTCCGGTCGGTCAGCCGCTCCGGTGGCGCCGGCACCACCCAGCCCTCGTCGAAAGCCCGATCGATGATCGACACCTCGACGTTCTTGATGGTCACCGCGTCGTCGGCGATGGCGACCACACAAGCCGACTCGCACGGCGCCGGGCACACCCGACCGGTGAACTCCGGGAAGTTGTTCGTCGCGTGCAACCGCTCCGCCGCCGAACGCCAGTCGTCGCGCCACACCAGATCATTCCACTCCGGGATCAGGTTCCCCAGCGGACAGCCCTGGTGACAGAACGGGATGCCGCAGTCCATGCACCGGCCAGCCTGCTCGGTGATGATCGGCAGCAACGTCGCCCCGATCCCCGGGCGCGGATAGACCTCGTCCCAATCCTGCAGCCGCTCAGCGACCGGACGAGCCCCGGCAACCGCACGCTTCGTCGTCAAGAAACCGCGTGGATCAGCCATCCGACACCTCCCGTTCGTCAGTTCGCTCACTCGTCACTTCGCTGCCTCCATGACCGCGGCCTCAACGTCCCGCCCCTCCCGCTCAGCGGCGGCCTTGGCGGCGAGTACGCGCTTGAAGTCCTTCGGCATGATCGTGGTGAACCGGGCTCGGGCGATCGCCCAGTCGGTCAGCAGCTCGTCGGCGACCACCGACTCGGTGGCGTCGCGATAACGGGTGATGATCTGGCGGATCATGTCCAGTTGCTCAGCCGATGGCTGCTCCAGGTCCACCATCTCGGTGTTGACCATGCTCGTGTCGAGGTCCAGCACGAAAGCCATCCCGCCGGACATCCCGGCAGCCAGATTGCGGCCCGTGCGGCCCAGAATGATCGCCACGCCGCCGGTCATGTACTCACACGCGTGGTCACCGACCCCTTCCACCACCGCCGTGGCCCCGGAGTTGCGCACACAGAACCGCTCCCCCACGACGCCGCGCACGAACAGCTCGCCGCCGGTCGCACCGTATGCCGCGACGTTGCCCGCGATGACGTTGTGTTCGGCGGGGAACCGTGCCGCACGGTCGGGCCGGACCACCACCCGACCCCCGGACAGCCCCTTGGCCAGGTAGTCGTTGACGTCGCCCTCGAGCCGCAAGGTCACGCCCGCCGGCAGGAAAGCACCGAACGACTGCCCGGCCGAACCCACCAACGTGAAGTCGATGGTGTCCTCGGGCAGCCCCCGCCCGTCCGTGGCCTTGGTGACCTCGTGCCCGAGCATCGTGCCGACAGTCCGGTTGACGTTGCGGACCTCCAACTTCGCCCGGACCGGCTGACCAGTGGCGATAGCATCGGCGGCCAGCGTGATCAATTGGTTGTCCAGCGCCTTCTGCAGTCCGTGGTCCTGCCCCACGACCTGGCGTCGCGAAGCGTCCTCGGCCAGCGCCGGCACGTGGAGAATCGGCGACAGATCGAGCCCGGCGGCCTTCCAGTGCTGAACCGCTGCCGTGGTGTCGAGCATCTCGGCGTGGCCGATCGCCTCGTCGAGGCTGCGGAAACCCAGCTCGGCCAGATACTCGCGGACCTCCTCGGCGATGTATTCGAAGAAGTTGACCACGAACTCCGGCTTGCCGGTGAACCGGTCCCGCAACTGCGGATTCTGGGTCGCCACGCCGACCGGGCAGGTGTCGAGATGGCAGACGCGCATCATCACACAGCCGGACACGACCAGCGGCGCGGTGGCGAAACCGTACTCTTCCGCGCCGAGCAGTGCCGCGATCATGACGTCGCGCCCGGTCTTGAGCTGACCGTCGGCCTGCACGACGATCCGGTCGCGCAACCCGTTGAGCAGCAGCGTCTGCTGAGTCTCGGCCAGCCCGAGCTCCCACGGGCCGCCGGCGTGTTTGAGGCTGGTCAGCGGCGCCGCACCGGTGCCGCCGTCATGCCCGGAGATGAGCACGACGTCGGCATGCGCCTTGGACACACCTGCGGCGACCGTGCCCACGCCGACCTCGGCGACCAGCTTGACGTGGATGCGGGCCGCCGGGTTGGCGTTCTTGAGGTCGTGGATGAGCTGGGCCAGGTCCTCGATCGAGTAGATGTCATGATGCGGCGGCGGTGAGATCAACCCGACGCCGGGCGTCGAGTTCCTGGTGCGCGCCACCCACGGGTACACCTTGCTGCCCGGCAGCTGGCCGCCTTCACCCGGCTTGGCGCCTTGGGCCATCTTGATCTGGATGTCGTCGGCGTTGCTCAGATAGTCCGACGTCACGCCGAACCGCCCGCTGGCGACCTGCTTGATCGCGCTACGCCGCTCCGGGTCGCGCAGGCGCTCGGGATCTTCGCCGCCCTCGCCCGTGTTGGACTTGCCGCCGAGGCGATTCATCGCGATAGCCAGCGTCTCGTGTGCTTCCTGGCTGATGGACCCGTACGACATCGCCCCCGTGGAGAACCGGCGCACGATCGACTCGACCGGCTCGACCTCCTCGATCGGCACCGGCCGGCGCTCCCCGGGCTTGAACGAGAACAGCCCGCGCAACGTCATCAGCCGTCGGGCCTGCTCGTCCACCCGCGAGGTGTACTGCTTGAACACGTCGTAGCGCCCGGCCCGCGTGGAATGCTGCAGCCGGAAGACGGTGTCGGGATCGAACAGGTGCGGCTCGCCTTCGCGCCGCCACTGGTACTCGCCGCCGGTCTCCAGCCGACGGTGCGGCGTGGCTCCCCCGCCCCGCGGGTACGCTCGCGCGTGGCGACGGCGGACCTCCTCGGCGAGCACATCGAGCCCGACGCCGCCGAGGCGGGACGTGGTTCCGGTGAAGTACCGGTCGATGACCTCCTGGGCCAGTCCCACCGCTTCGAAGATCTGCGCGCCGGTGTACGACGCGACGGTCGACACCCCCATCTTGCTCATGACCTTGAGCACACCCTTGCCCAGAGCCTTGATGAGGTTCGCGACGGCCTGCTCCGGCTCCACCCCTGGCAGCAGCGTGCCCCGGCGGGCGAGGTTTTCGACACTCTCCATGGCCAGGTACGGGTTCACCGCCCCGGCTCCATAGCCGATCAGTAGGGCGACATGGTGCACCTCACGCACATCGCCGGCTTCGACGACCAGCCCCACCTTCGTTCGGCTCTTCTCACGAATGAGGTGGTGGTGCACTGCTGAGGTCAGCAACAACGACGGTATGGGCGCGAGGGTGGTGTCGGAGTTCCGGTCGGAGAGAACCACGATCCGCGTGCCCGAGTCGATCGCCTTCGACACTTCCGCACAGATCTCATCCAGCCGCCTGGCCAGCGCAGCACCGCCGCCGGCGACGTCGTACAACCCGCGCACCACGTGTGTGGCGTAGCCGGGCAGGTCACCGTCGTGGTTGATGTGGATGATCTTCGCGAGCTGGTCGTTGTCGATGACGGGGAACGGCAGCACCAGCTGGCGACACGACGCCGGACCCGGCTCGAGCACGTTGCCTTCCGGCCCGATGGTGCCGGCCAGCGAAGTGACGAGCTCCTCGCGGATGGCATCCAACGGCGGGTTGGTGACCTGCGCGAACAGCTGAGAGAAGTAGTCGAACAGCAGTCGTGGACGGTCCGAGAGCGCGGCGATCGGGGTGTCCGTGCCCATCGAGCCGATCGGCTCGGCCGCCGTCTTGGCCATCGGCGCGAGCAGGACGCGCAGCTCCTCCTCGGTGTACCCGAACGTCTGCTGCCGGCGTGTCACGCTGGCATGCGTGTGCACCACGTGTTCGCGCTCGTGCAGGTCGTCCAGGCGCATCAGACCGGCGTGCAGCCATTCGCCGTACGGCTCGGCGGCGGCCAGCGCGTCCATCACCTCGTCGTCGTCCAGGATGCGGTGTTCGACGAGGTCGGCGAGGAACATCCGGCCGGGCTCCAGCCGGCCCTTACGCGCGATCCTCGCCGGGTCGATGTCCAGCACGCCGGCCTCGGAGGCCAACACCACCAGGCCGTCGTCGGTGACCCAGTAGCGCCCCGGACGCAAGCCGTTGCGGTCCAGGACAGCGCCGATCTGCGCGCCGTCGGTGAACACGACGCACGCCGGGCCGTCCCACGGCTCCATGATCGTGCTGTGGAACTCGAAGAAGTCGCGGCGAGCCGCCGAGATGCCGTGGTGGTTCTCCCACGCTTCGGGGATCATCATCCGCACCGCGTGCGGCAGGCTCCGCCCGCCGAGATGCAGTAGCTCCAAGACCTCGTCGAAGGAGGCCGAGTCGCTGCCGGCGGGGTCGATGATCGGGTACAGGCGCTCCAGATCCCCCGGAATGACCTCGCTGACCAGCTGTGACTCTCGGGCGCGCATCCAGTTGCGGTTGCCCTGCACGGTGTTGATCTCGCCGTTGTGGGCCACGAACCGGTACGGGTGGGCCAGTGGCCAGCTCGGGAAGGTGTTGGTGGAGAACCGCGAGTGGACGACGGCCAGGGCCGAGGTCAACCGGTGGTCGGACAGGTCGCCGAAGAACGGCTCCAGCTGGCCGGTGGTCAACATGCCCTTGTAGACGATGGTGCGCGCCGACAAGCTCGGAAAGTACGTGTCGGTACTGCGTTCGACCCGCTTGCGCAGCGCGAAGGCCCGGCGGTCGAGGGCGATCCCGGTCACCGCCTCGCCGGTCGGTGTGGGCTCTTCAGCGGCCACGAAGACTTGCCGGATGACCGGCAACGTCGACCTGGCCGTCCGCCCCAGCAGCTCCGGGGTGGTAGGCACGTCACGCCAGCCCAGGACCCGCAGGCCCTCGTCAGCGGCGATCCGCTGCACGGCTTCGACGCCGGTCTCCGGGTCCTCCGGGGAGAGGAACACCAGGCCGGTGGCATAGGAGCCGACCGGCGGCAGGTCGAAGTCGACGACGTCGCGGTAGAACGCGTCGGGGATCTGCAACAGGATCCCGGCGCCGTCGCCGGAATCCGGTTCCGCCCCCGAGGCACCCCGGTGGTCCAGATTGCTCAGGGCAGTCAGCCCGTGGTCGACGATCTCACGGCTGGCCACGCCGTCCAGGGTGGCCACGAAGGCCACGCCACAGGCATCGTGTTCGAAGCGCGGATCGTACAAACCCTGGGCGTGAGGGGTGAAGCGCATGTGCACTCCCGTCGGCGAAATTGGCGGCGGGTGCAGGGACAGCGCTGGCCCGTGCGTTTTGGGGTTGTGGAGATTACACCACTTGACGACATGGTGCGTTGTCGAGTGCTTCGATGATACGGTGCGTCGGGACCTGCAACGATGTCCGTCGCGCCCCGAACGTCAAGAATCCGCGCTGACACGACCGCCGAGGCCACAGATCATGAGGTCTGTGCCGCCATACACCGGCAGATTTCCGGATTATTCGGCCTCTTGCCGTGATACATGTCCAACCCAGAATTTCAAGCCACGCCGACCGCGCACCTGTGGGTTCAGGAGGTCTCGCCGGGACCGTTGTGTGCCGCCGACCGGGTCGGCGCGTCGCTGGCGTCAGCATCCCGCTCGTCGACGGCACTGTCGGCATCGTCGGCCTCCCCCGAGCCGGCGTCGTCAGCGGCGGCCTCGTCCGCATCGCCGTCGTCGGCGGTGCCATCGTGCTCGCTGGTGCTCGACGTGTCGTCGTCGGGCAGCGCGAACACCTCGTCGTCACCGGTGCTCTTCCGGTCCCCGTCCGAGGCGTCGGACGACGACGCTGCGAACGGATCGGTGTCGTCGTAGAAGCCGCGCAGCGTCTCAGGATCCTCCCGGCCCGGCCGCCGCCGCGCGGAGATCACCACGTAGGCGATCGCACCCAAGAACACCAGCCCGGTGACCCAGAGGTTCACCCGGATTCCCGCGATCTCGTTGGCCGGATCGACGCGCAGGTACTCCCAGAACCCGCGGCCCAGGGTGTAGCCGGCGACGTACAGGGCGAACACCCGGCCGTGGCCGAGGCGGAAGCGCCGGTCGGCCCAGAGCAACAACAACGCCACGAACACGGCCCACAGCGACTCGTACAGGAACGTGGGGTGGAACGTCGGCGAGTCGGCGTACTCGACCGGCCGGTGGTCGGCGTGGATCTCCAGGGCCCACGGCAGATCGGTCGGGCGGCCGAACAGCTCCTGGTTGAACCAGTTGCCCCAACGCCCGATCGCCTGCGCCAGCAGGACGCCGGGGGCCAGCGCGTCGGCCATGGCCGGCAGCGGAACGCCCCGGCGCCGGCAGCCGATCCACACACCGACCGCACCCAGGGCGATCGCACCCCAGATCCCCAGGCCGCCCTTCCAGATCTGCAGCGCCCGCCACGGGTCGGCGCCGTCGGTGAAGTAGAGGTCGTAGTCGGTGATGACGTGATACAGCCGGCCGCCGACGATGCCGAACGGAACCGCCCAGACGGCGACGTCGGCCACCACACCGGGCTCGCCGCCGCGGGCCAGCCAGCGCTTGTTGCCCAGCCAGATCGCCACGACGATGCCGGCCATGATGCACAGCGCATAGGCGCGCAACTCGAACGGGCCGATGGACCACTCCGCCTGGCTGGGGCTCGGAATGGACGCGGGCAGCATGGCTGGAATCACTGGCCGACCGTATCGGGCCGGGCCCGGTGGGGTGTCATCGAGGTCCCTCCTATGACCGGGCGAGCCTCACGGCGTCGCGTCACCCGCCGGCGTCTCGGCGCCCTCGCCGGCCGCGTCATCGCCTGCGTCGCCAGCCGGCGTCTCGATGCTGCCGCCGGCCGCGACGGTCTCGACAGCCTGGGTGATGCCGTCCGGCGTCCACGACGTGCTCGGTAGCAGCTCACCGTTGATGAACACGGTGGGGGTCCCGGTCACGTCGAAGTCGCGGGCACCGTCTTCCACGGCACGAGACCAGTCTTTGTAGGTGTCGTCACGCACGCACGACTCGTAGTCGCCGCCGATGCCGGCCTGCTCGCCCAGGTCGACCAACGAGCCCGTCGACCACTGCGTGCCCTGGGAGGCGAACGCGGCGTCGATGAACTCCGTGCTCATGTCCTCATCGGAGGCGCAGGCGAACGCATTGTTCGCCCGGCTGGAGTAGACCCCGCCGGTGTAGGTGACCGGGTGGTACACGATGTTCGCCTCGCCGGACTCCACCAGCTGGTCGATCGCGGGAGCATTGGTGTTCTTGAACTCCGCACAGTGCGGGCAGAGGAAGTCCATCCAGTAGTCGATGGTCACCGGCGCGGCCTCGTCGCCGACCATGATGCCTTGCGCCTCGTCGTTGGCGATGTCGAGGCCCTTGCCCTCGTTGACGTTCGCCGGCACGGCCGTCGGGCCGTCGTCGCCCCGGCTGGCCGCCACGGCAACCGCGATGATGGCCACGGCTGCCACGACTGCGCCGGCGATCCCGAAGCGCATCGTGCGTTCGCGTTTGCGGTCACGACGGGCCTGCTCTTCGCGCATCGCCTTGACACGTTCGCGGGCCTCAGCCTTCTTGCTGCTCATCGGTGCGCTTCCTTCTCAAGCGGGACGACGGACGATAGTTGACGACGGTAAAACTGTGCTGCTGATGCCGAAGTTCCTCGACACGGTCACGATGACGTCACGGCGTTGTCGACCGCGGCGCGGAACTCCTCGGCCGACATGCCGGCCGGGTCCTCGAGGGGTTCGCCGTTGAGCATCACCGTCGGAGTCGACTCGATGTCGTGTTCTCTCATCGCGTCGAGGACGGTAGCACCCCAGTCACTGTACGTGCCTTCGCGCACGCAAGACTCGAATTGCGCGCTGGTGATGCCGGCCGCCTCACCGTGGGCCACCAGCTCGTCCACAGTGTACCCACCAGCTCCTTCCTCCGGCTGGTGTGCGAACAGTTCCGCCTTGTACTCGGCCGGGCGGCCTGCGTCGGCGGCACAGCCGAAGGCGTTGGCGGCCCGCTCGGACTCCTCGCCGAGGAACGCCGCGGGGTGGTAGATCACCTGCGCGGTGCCGTCGGCTGCGATCTCGGTCAGGACCCCGCCGTTCTCGGCCTCGAACTCGCCGCAGGCCGGGCATTGGAAGTCCAGCCAGTAGTCGATCGTCACCGGCGCCGAAGCGTCCCCGACCGCCACACCGGTCCCATCCGCCGTGGCGGCCTCGGGCACCGCACCGGTGCCCTCCGGACGGTCCGGACGCAGCAGCACGATCGCCACGACGACCACCACGAGCAACACCACGCCGGAGATGCCGAAACGCAGCATCCGCTCGCGCTGACGGGCCCGCCGTGCCTGTTCCAGCCGTTCGGCTTCGGCCCGTTGGCGGGCCGAAGCCTTCTTGGCGCTCATCGCCGGCGGACGCCCTCGGCCAGGGAACCGGCGAGCTCGGCCACCTCCGCAACACCGGCAGCGTCGTCGTCGGCCTCGAGCATCCTGCGCACGAACGCCGAACCGACCACGACGCCGTCGGCGAAACCGGCGATCTCGGCGGCTTGGTCGGCGTTCGAAACCCCCAGGCCCACGCTGATCGGCAGGTCGGTGGTCTTGCGGGTCCGTTCCACCAGGACGGCCGCCGCGTCGCCGACCTGTTCGCGCGTGCCGGTGACCCCCATGACCGACGTGGCGTAGACGAAGCCGCGGCACTGCGCCGTGGTCATCGCGATGCGCTCGTCCGTGGACGACGGCGCTACCAAGAACACGGTGTCGAGGTCGTGCGCTCGCGCGGGCGGGATCCAATCGTCGGTCGCATCGGGGGTGAGGTCGGGAGTGATGACCCCCGCGCCGCCCGCGGCGGCGAGATCACGCGCGAAGCGCTCGGGACCGTAGCGAGCCAGCGGGTTCCAGTACGACATCACCACCGCTTGCGCGCCGGTCGCCGCGACGGCTTCGACCACCCGCAACACGTCCGGCGTCGTCGTCCCCGCACGCAGGGCGGCGTCGGCCGCGGCCTGGATGACGGGACCGTCGATGAGCGGGTCGCTGTACGGCAGCCCGACTTCGATGATGTCCACGCCGGAATCGACCAGGGCCCGCATGGCCGTGATGGACCCCTCGACGCTGGGGAAGCCGGCCGGCAGGTAACCCACCAGCGCCGAGCGTCCCTCGGCGCGCGCCTTCTCGAACACCACCGCCGTCGTCACTGCTGGTCTCCGTTCTCGTCGAGCAGATCGAACCACCGCGCCGCGGTGTCGAGGTCCTTGTCACCGCGCCCGGAGAGGTTGACGACGATCACGGCGTCGGGTCCCAGCGCCTCCCCCAGCCGACGCGCCCCGGCCAGGGCATGGGCGCTCTCGATAGCGGGGATGATGCCCTCGGTCCGGCACAGCAGCTGGAATGCCTCCATCGCCGCGGAGTCGTCCACCGGCTCGTACGTGGCCCGGCCGGAGTCCTTCAGCCAGGCATGCTCCGGTCCGACACCGGGATAGTCCAGGCCCGCGGAGATCGAATGCGACTCGACGGTCTGCCCCATGTCGTCCTGCAGCAGGTACGAGCGTGCCCCGTGCAGCACACCGGGCGCGCCCGCGGTGATGGTCGCGGCGTGCCGGCCGGTGGCGACGCCGTCCCCGCCGGCTTCGTAGCCGTGCAGGGCGACGTCGGCGTCATCGACGAAGGCGCTGAAGATGCCCATGGCGTTGGAGCCGCCTCCGACGCAGGCCGCCACGGCGTCGGGCAACCGGCCGACGGTGTCGAGGATCTGCTGTCGAGCCTCGACACCGATGACGCGCTGCAGATCGCGGACCATCGTGGGGAACGGGTGCGGGCCGGCGACCGTGCCGAAGATGTAGTTGGTGGTGTCGACGTTGGTGACCCAGTCGCGCAACGCTTCGTTGATCGCGTCCTTCAGTGTCCGCGAACCCGTGGACACCGGCACCACCGTGGCACCGAGCAGTCGCATCCGAGCGACGTTGAGCGCCTGCCGGCGGGTGTCCTCCTCGCCCATGTAGATGACGCACTCCAGGCCCATCAACGCCGCGGCCGTCGCGGTGGCCACGCCGTGCTGGCCCGCACCGGTCTCGGCGATGACCCGCTGCTTGCCGATGCGCCTGGTCAGCAGCGCCTGCCCGAGCACCGCGTTGATCTTGTGCGCACCGGTGTGGGTGAGGTCTTCGCGTTTGAGGAAGACACGCGCGCCGGACGCGGCCTCCGCGCCGAACCGCTTCGCCTCGGTCAACGGCGTCGGCCGGCCGACGTACGTGGTGAGCAGGTGATCGAGCTCGGCGCCGAAGCTGTCGTCTGCGCGGGCCGCCTGATACTCGCGGTCGAGCTCATCCAGCGCCGCGATCAGCGCTTCCGGAACGTACCGGCCGCCATACGGGCCGAATCGGCCGCGGGTGTCCTGCATGGGAACGTGCTCCGCCTCGGGCAACGTGTCCACCCGATCTCCTCGTGATGAGTGTGGTTCTACTGAGGTGTGGTGCTCACGGCCGCCTTGCCGTCAGTCACGTCTACGGCGACGGTATCGCAGCCGGGCCTGGGCAGCTCAGCCGCGGCCGGATGCTGTGGATCGTGTCGATCCGCTTGACGAGCTGTCAGTGCCGTAGTTACGTTCCTGCGATTCGAGAAAGCTACCGGCGCGTAACGAACGAGCCGGTTCAGGCGCCGCGAAAGGTCTGTCATGTCAGCATACGAAGGCATCGGCCGCCGGACGTTCCTCGCCCGGATGGGGGTGCTCGGCGCCGTCGCCGCCTCCGGCGGCCTGCTCGCCGGAGGCCGCGGCACGGCGTCCGCGGCCGGCCTGCACCTGCCGGGCCTGGTGGACCTGCTGCGGCCCGTACTCGCCGAGCTGTCCCGCGACACCATCAACGGCCTGGTCGTCATGGTCTGCCCCGGGCCGGACGACTACTCCGCAGCGCAGGGCACACCCCGGCCCGAACCGGGCGCCCTCGAGGCCGGCGCCACCGACTTCATGCTGGGCGCGCTGGACAATTTCGTCCCGTTCCCCGACCAACTCGCGACTCCCCTGGCCGCAGCGTTGTCCACGGCGGTGGACGACATAGGCATCCAGCTACCGCCCTCGTTGCTCGGGCCGCTGCTCGACTCCATCGGGACGCTGGACCAGGCCCTGGCCGTTCTGTTGCGCAGCGATACGGCACTGCCGCTGTCGATCGCCGTCGCCCTGCTGCTCAACGTCGTGGCTACCCAGGTCAACCCGCTTGCCGTCAACGGAGCGTTCCTCTCCCCGTTCGCCCGGCTCACGCTGGAGGAGAAGTGCCGGGCGTTCGAACTGCTCGAAGGGCCCGACGCCGACCTGGTCGCGCTGCTCGACGCGCGGCTGACCGAGCCGCTGCGCAGCTCGGTCTCGGGGCTCTTGCAGTTCATCGGCGGTGCGCTGCTGGAGTTCTCCGCCTTCGGCGCCTACAACGAATCCGCCGTCTTCGATCCGCAGACCAAGACACTCACCGCCCGGCCGGTCGGCTGGCAGCTGGCCGGCTACCAGCCGGACGGCGTGGTAGACGGCTGGGACGACTTCATCGGCTACTACGAGGGACGTACTGAGGTGGACGCCTGATGCGCGACGTCATCGTGATCGGCGCCGGCGGCGGTGGCCCCGTCGTCGCCAAGGAGCTGGCGGCCCAAGGGCTGGACGTGCTGATGCTCGAAGCCGGCCCCCGCCACGCCGATCCGGCCAGCGAGTGGACGCACTACGAGAACGACGCCAACAACCCGCTGACCGGATTCCTCCGGTTCGGGCCGAGCGACCGTTCGGCTCCCGCGTGGTACCGCGAGACGCCGCAGAACTCCTTCGTCTGGCAGCTCAGCGGCGTGGGCGGCACCACCCAGCACTACTTCGGCAACTGCCCGCGGGCCTACCCCGGCGTGTTCAGCGGCTATGACGGACCGGACCGCGACGCCTACGACACCGCACACGTGTTCCCGTTCACCTACGACGAGCTACGGCCGTACTACGAATGGGTCGAGACGACGCTGCCCGTCCAGACCTCGGCCATGGGCACCAAGGAGCAGACGTTCTTCCGCGGCTGCGAAGGCATCGGGTTGCCGGTCCAGACGACGAAGACGACCACGCGCGACTCGTTCCGGCCGCAGGAGAACGCCATCCTGCAACCCGGCGGCTGGGCGGGCAAGGTGAGCGGGCGCGACGATCCCCGGCTGCGCTATCCGGAGTCCACCGGGTGCACCTTCTGCGGATACTGCTTCCAGGGGTGCACGAAGCCGCACGGGGCGCCGCGCAACCTGGCCGCCAAGCGCTCGACAGACAACAGTTACGTGCCGATGGCGCTGACCGCCGACGTGTGGGCGTCCGGCGGGAAGCCGGTGACGCTGCTCGCCGACGCCTACGTCACCGAGATCCACACCGAGAAGCGCGCCGGGGAGCTCGTGGCCACCGGGGTCACCTGGCGCACCGGAGCTACCGGGGAGACGAACCGCGAAGACGCGCGCGTGGTCGTCCTGGCCGGCGGCTGTACCGAGAACCCCCGGCTGTGGCTCAACAGCGGGCTGCCCAACCCGAACGACTGGGTGGGCCGCGGCTACACCGACCACTTCTTCGACTGGGTCATCGGCCTGTTCGACGAGCGCACCGAGTCGAGCAAGGGTGCGGCTTCAGCAGCACGAGCCGACTTCCCCGGCCACGGAAGCATGGAGAACGTCGGACTGCCGCCCGGGCTCCAGCAGTTCGCCGCGGTCTTCTCCGACAGCGGCATCCGCGGCCATTACGACAACGGTCGCGGTGCGACCGGGCCGTGGGACGGCGCGGCGGGGCGCATGATCGGTGCGGAGTTGAAGGACGCGCTGATGAACGGGGTCGACCGGCTGCTGAACATCCTCGTGATCACCGACGACGACGTGGAGGCCCAGAACCGGGTGACGCTGTCGGCGCTGCCGGCCGACGAGCACGGACCGGTGCCGAAGGTCCGGTTCGCTCAGCGTCGGCGCTCGGCGCGCACGCTGCGCAATCGCGAGTACGTCTCCGCCCGGGCGGCGGAGACGCTGCGGGCGGCTGGTGCTCGGACCGTGATCCGGATCGACTGGCCGCCGCTGTTGTTGCACGTGCAGTCGTCGATGCGGATGGGGACCTCCGAAGCGGATTCCGTGCTTGACGCGAACGGCGAGGCCCGGTGGGTGAAGCAGCTGTTCATCGCGGACAACTCGGCGCTGGCGAACTCGCTTGGTGGGCCCAATCCGACGTTGACGACGCAGGCTCTGGCCACGCGGACCGCGGAGAAGATCTTCTCGATGTACTTCGGCGGTCAGGGCTGGGTGCACGCCGAGTCGCCGGTGCCGTCCACCGATACGCGCATCTCCGAGCGGCTCGGCGAGCTCGGGCTCTGACGAGCAGTCAGGCGCTGGGGCGGCGGGGTTTCACACCGGTGGACTCAGTCGTCGTCGGACCATTCTTCGTCCAGGCGATCCATCTCGGCGGTACGCTCCCTGGCGCGGGCGATGGCGGTCTCAGCCTCCTCGACCGTGTCGTACGGGCCCATCCGGCGATCGTTCGGGCACCCCAGCTGCGGCTCCACCGCTGCGTGGTCCAAGCACCAGTACCAAGGTCCCTCCGCCATGCGGTTGCCCTCCTGTCGGTCGTGCTTCGCCCGGCTCGGTCGCCGTGCCGATCATTACCTAGACTGGCACACCATGTCCTCCGTCGTCCCTGGCATCGTTTCGCCACGCCGCCCGGTCCCCGCGTCCATCGCGCGTCCGGAGTACGTCGACCAGCCCGGTCCCGCCCCGTTCACCGGGTCGGAAGTGAAGGATTCCGAGACCATCGAGCGAATCCGCGCCGCGGCCCAGTTGGCGGCACGCGCGCTGGCCGAGGTCGGCAAGCGGGTCGAACCGGGCGTCACCACCGACGAGCTCGACGCCGTCGGCCACGAGTTCCTCTGCGACCACGGCGCCTACCCGTCGACGCTCGGCTATCGCGGCTTCCCCAAGTCGTTGTGCACCAGCGTCAACGAGGTCATCTGTCACGGGATCCCCGACTCCACGGTCGTCACCGACGGCGACATCGTGAACATCGACATCACCGCGTACCTCAACGGTGTCCACGGGGACAACAACGCCACTTTCCTCGCCGGCGACGTCGACGAGGAGTCGCGCCTGCTGGTCCAGCGCACCCGCGAAGCCCTCGATCGCGCCATCAAGGCGGTCAAGCCGGGCCGTCAGATCAACGTGATCGGCCGGGTCATCGAGTCCTACGCGAAGCGTTTCGGTTACGGTGTGGTGCGCGAATTCACCGGCCACGGCGTGGGCGAGGCGTTCCACTCCGGGTTGGTCATCCCGCACTACGACGATCCGGGCTCCACCACCGTCATGGAGCCGGGCATGGTGTTCACCATCGAGCCGATGCTCAATCTCGGCACGCACGAGTGGACCATGTGGGACGACGGCTGGACCGTGGTCACCAAGGACCTGCGCCGCTCGGCCCAGTTCGAGCACACCCTGCTCGTCACCGAGTCCGGCGCGGAGATCCTCACCCTCCCCTGACCCCTCCACACCTGTAGCGACACCAGCCGCCATCGGCCAAGCTTGATCCTGTGACTTCCACGACGCACGGCTTCGGCATCGACATCGGCGGCAGCGGCATCAAGGGTGCGCCGGTCGACCTCGCCGAGGGCGCGTTCGCCGACGACCGCGTGCGCATCGACACCCCGGAGCCGTCCACCCCCGACAACGTTCTGGACGTCGTCCTCGAGATCCTCGCGCGCTTCGAGTGGCGCGGGGCGTTCGGGTGCACGTTCCCCGGCATCGTCCGGAACGGCGTCATCGGCTCTGCCGCCAACGTCGACGACGCCTGGCTCGACTTTCCGCTGGAGAAGGTGCTGCGGGAACGGACCAGCCAGCAGGTCGTCGTGGTCAACGACGCCGACGCCGTGGGCGTGGCCGAGGACCAACGCGGCGCGGCCGCCGACGTCGACGGACTCGTCATCGTCACCACGCTCGGCACCGGCATCGGCAGTGCCCTCCTGCACCACGGGCAACTGCTGCCCAACACCGAGTTCGGGCACCTCTATCTCGCCAACGGCCAGGAGACCGAGCATTGGGCGGCCGCATCGGTGCGCAAGGACGAAGACCTGAGTTGGGCGGCGTGGGCGCAGCGGCTCCAGGACTTTTACGCCCACCTGGAATTCATCTTCTCCCCCGACCTGTTCGTCGTCGGCGGGGGCGTGAGCAAGAAGGCGGACAGGTTTCTGCCGTTGCTCGATCTGCAGACGCCGATCGTGCCCGCCGTCCTGCGCAATGACGGCGGAATCATCGGGGCCGCCATGCTCGCGGCCGAACGGTTCACGTGACCAGATGCACGACGACCCGGTTCACAGACCGGGTCGTCGTACGTCCTGGAGGACTCGTCGAGCAACCTGGCCGGGGACAGGGCCGACGATGTCTCCGTGACGTTCGGAGCCGGTCACCCGTACATGATGTACGGGACCACGAGCAACGCGATCAGGGCCACCAACAGGCCGACGCCCTTGACCGGCTGCCCGGGGCCCACCAGCCAGCGGCGTAGCTGACGAAGCCGCAGCGGGCGGTACCGACCGTAGGGTAGACAAGACACCTGAGTACCTCCGATAGTTCTGTGGTCTCCGGTCGCCCTTTCCTACGGCCGTCCGGAAACCCCAGGTTCATACTGGTCAATCCCGGACGGGACTCCTTTATTCACTTGTACCGATGATCTTGATCATGCTGAGTCCACCGGTCAATCACGATGTCCGCCATGTGGGCGGCGGTCGGTGCCGTTCGGGCTCGACCTGTGCCGGAGGTATCCTGGACGGGGAGGACGAGTCGGCCGGGCGGCCGCGTCGGGACCTACACAGGTCTCGCCGAGGAAAGTCCGGACTCCACAGGGCAAGGTGGTGGGTAACGCCCACCCGGGGTGACCCGCGGGACAGTGCCACAGAAAGCAGACCGCCGCCGTGTCCTGCACGCGCGGTAAGGGTGAAACGGTGGTGTAAGAGACCACCAGCGTCCCGGGTGACCGGGACGGCTCGGTAAACCCCACCTGGAGCAAGGTCAGACAGGGAACGTCCGAGGGCTGCCCGCCCGAGTTCCCGGGTAGACCGCTCGAGGCCGTCGGCAACGGCGGTCCTAGATGGATGGTCGCCGGTTCCGGTTCGCCGGAACCACAGAATCCGGCTTACAGGCCGACTCGTTCTCCAGTTCCGTCGCCGAGGTCCCCTGTCTCGGGGTTGATCTGCACCATCATCGGTTTGTAACCGTTGGCCACAGCTGGCTGTTTGCGGACTTCTTACGGACCAAGATCACGTGGGCTCCCCGTTGCTGCGTCAACAGTCATCCGGGAACCGATCGTGCTGGTTGACCCGGATGGGCTCCTGACACCTGGCGCTTCTGTTTCAAACTCTGCTCGCCCCGGCGTTCAGACTCGGCAGATTCCGATTCCGGCCCGGAACGTGTTCATCACAACTCCCCTGTGCTGACGTGCGTACCACGCCGCGGACGCCGCCACTGAGTTACGACGCCCGCGCCGGGTGCCAGGCGGGCAGGTGTTCGGGGCTACGTGGGTACAGCTCCTGGTCCTCGATGAGCAGCTCCGGGTCGGCTTCACCCTCGGAGTCGTCGGAGGCGATGCCACCGTACGGTGCATTCTCGTAGTCGAACTCAGCCCTGATCTCACCACCAGCGGCCACCTGAAACGTCGCGTTGTACCAGGTGCCGGTTTGCTCCTGGTACATATCCTCGCGCAGTTCCGAAGCGGCAATGACACCGTCCTCATCCATGCGGACCTTCTTGCGAGGGCTACTGTCGTCCGTGGTCACGTACAGCCGCCCGCGGATCATGTCCCCGGCCGCGGTGACCTCCAGCGTGAGCAGGTGCCAACCATCCGGCGCGGACGCGACCATCGCCCGGCCGATTTCGTTCAGCTTGCTCTGATCCGGGATGCTCACTTCGGCTTCCTCTTCGTCGGGCGGTTCCTGATGATCTCGGTATCGGGTTCCTCGCCGGTCGGTCCATGGATGATCACGAACATCGTAGGTCGTGGCCCCTCCCTATAGCGGACCTTGATCTCCACGTCGACCGTCCCGCCGCTGCGGACGATCTTGCGCCAGCGATTCTCCAAGGTGGCGAACTTGGATCGGTCGACCTGCTGACCCATCGGCACGAGGTTGATCCTGTCCCCGTTACCACCGAGGACACTGGCGATGAGGTGGCCGGCGTCGTCCTTGTCTGCTTTCCCGGGAAGGGTCCGCTGGTGGTGCTCGTTGCGCGGTGCTGGCGGGCCATCGGTCAAAGTCGCCTCGACCAGGACCACGCGCCCCTGATCATCGGTCGTGTACACAGCGCCCTCGTCGACCACGATGATCGTGTTGGGCGGGGGGTTCTTGCGGATCTCCTCGTGCTCGTCACCGGCACCCCTGATGTGGATAACGGGCAGCGGCGAAGGGGTGAGCGCGACGGCGGCGGCGTTGTCAGAAACCCCACCTTCTGGCGAACTGTCGTCATGACGCCGTAGTTCTTCGAGTTTGCCGATCTCCCCGGTGAGGACAGTGCCGAGCTCGTTGCGGAGCGAGCGCACGTCGCCCTCCATCGCCCGCTCGGCGGCGTCCAGTTCGCCGAGAAGAGAGGCGTTCTGGGAGCGTTCGACCAGTCGGCGCACATTCTCCATCTCGCCGCGCAGGACGTCGAGTACGCCGTCGGTCTCACCCGGAACATCCTTGTCCCGGACCTCCGTCAGCGCCTCGACCGCGTCCGCGATCGGCCGCTCCGCTTCGCCGCCCTGCATGAAGGTCAGACTTTCACGGGCCTTCTACGGCCCTCAACAGGGCGGGCCAAGACGAGGCCGCTCCCACGATCCCGACGCCGGTCAGGGGCTGGATGCTCCCCCCTTCACAGAATCCGGCTTACAGGCCGACTCGTTCTCCAGTTCCGTCGCCGAGGTCCCCTGTCTCGGGGTTGATCCGCACCATCCGACGCGCGACGCTGAAGAGTCCGTCCCGCTCACTACGCTCCGCATCCACACCAAGGGCAACATCAAGGGGCAACACGAAGGGGCGACATGGACAGCAAACTCAACAACCATCTGGCTGCACTGTTGTGGCTCGGCTGCGTCATGCTCAGCCTCGGCTTGGTCCTGCTCCTAGCGGGGGTCAACGAAGGGCCAGGCCTCTACGACGACGGCGCAGGCGACGGCCTGATCGGCCGGGGTCGTCCTGGACTCGCTCGGGACGATCCTGCTGGCCGGCTGGCTCGTCGCCGGTGCCGCCTGCTGGCAGATCCGCAACCCCCGCAAGAGCGGTCGGCTGGCCTCGTCCTCGGCGACGAGCCACGCGCCGTGACCCGGCGGGAAGACGCACCGTGAGGGGATCAATCCGGTAGCGGAGATCATGAGGCGAGGACGGCGCCAGCGCGCCGCCAGCTGCCCATGATCATCGGCAGTGCGACGGTCAACGCACCGCACCAGCCGCACCGACCCGTCGAAGACGACAGCACCGCCGATTTCACCGCTGCGGTGTGCTGCGCAGCTCGGACAACACTGCGCCGTACAAGAGGTGGTCCGCGGCCAGCGCGAGCCGTTCGCCGGTGCTGCGCCGACGAGCCGGCTGCAACCCGAGCGCCGGCGACAGCCCCAACTCGAACGCCAGCCACAGCGCGAGGCCGAACGCGGGTCCCGCACCGGGACGTCGCCGGATCCGGGCCGGCAAGGCTCCGAACAAGGCGCCGCCCATGGCGCCGTAGCCCCAGTGCAGCAGCACGATGAACGAATCACGCGCCTCGTCGGACAGGTTGCGTACCAGATTCGGCGCCTGCTCGGAGGTGATCATCTCCGGCGGGGTCTTCTCCAGCAGCCCGAGTGAGGTGCTGAGCACGCGCAACCCGCCCATGCTCATGGCCGCGACCGTGCCACGCAACGCGCCGTGCACGATGTCGGTACTGCCCCAGGTGGTGGGTTCGGATGACGTGCTTGGCATCGTGAGCTCCCGCCGTCATGCCCGATCTGTCCACGTCGATCTGTCCACGTCGACCACGAGGTACCCGGCCGGTGTACCGGCAAAACCCACGGACGTTGGCGTCTCAGCCGAGTGCGGTGTCCAGCGCGGCCCAGTCCACGTCTCGAGGGCTGTGTGCCAGCGCCGTGGCCAGCAATCCCAGCCGAGCCTGCCGGACCTGCGCATCGTCAGCCATGACGAGCACGTCGTCGAAGAACGCGTTCACCGCTTCGACCCAGCTACCGGCGGCGTCGGCGAAGTCGACGACGCGGTCGCCGGAGCGGTCGCCCAGCGCCTGAACCGCCTCGATGAGGCGTTGTTCGGCCGGCTCGGTCAGCAGCGCCGGATCGTAGCTGGGCGAGGTTCCAGCCGGGACGATCCGCGCGATGCGCTGCACGGCGGCCACGACCTCGCGGAACGAATCGTCGCTGGCCCGGGCGCGCACCGCCTCCAGGGTCTGCACCGCCTGGCGCGGAGCGTCCGCACCCGGCAGCACGGCGTTCACGAAGTCCGGTGGAGCACCTTCGTCCCGCAACTGCTGGGCGAACCGGGCGGCGACGAACTCACGAGCCGCACTCGCCGCTTCGTCCGGCACGTCGATGCCCTGGGCCCGCAGCCGGTCGGCCGCTGTGGCGAGCCCGCCGTCGACGGTGACGCTCGCCAGGTCCGGCGTTTCGCGCAGGATGCGCACGACGCCCAGCGCGGCTCGGCGCAGCCCGAACGGGTCGGAGCTGCCGGTCGGCTTGGCGCCCAGCGCGAACATCGTCATCAGCAAGTCGAACCGGTCGGCCAGCGCGAGCACCGCGCCCGGCAAGCTCGCGGGCAGCGCATCGCTGGTGTGGCGCGGCAACTCCAACTCGTACAGCGCCTGCGCGACCGCCTCGCTCTCGCCGGCACGCAGCGCGTACTCCCGCGCCATGACGCCGGCCAGGCTCGACAGTTCGACGACCATCTGGGTGGCGAGGTCGAACTTGGCCAAGGCCGCAGCTCGCGCCAGCGCCGCAGACCCGTCGGCTCCGAGGGCCAGCCCTTTGCCCAGATCACCTGCGATGGCCGCGATGCGCGCCGCGCGGTCGGCCATCGACCCCGCCTTCTCCTCGAAGGTCAGCTGCGTCAGCCGAGCCCGGAACTCTTCGGGCGCCACCTGCAGGTCGGCACGCCAGAAGAACGCGGCATCCTCGTAGCGCGCCCGCAGCACGGCCTCGTTGCCGGCCCGGACGCGGTCGGCGTCGCACGCGCCGTTGGCCACCGCGACGAACTTCGGCAACAACCGGCCGTCCTGATCGCGCACCGGCAGGTAGCGCTGGTGCTTGCGCATGACGGTGGTCAGGACCTGCTCGGGCAGGTCGAGATAGGCGGTGTCGAAGTTCCCGAGCAGGGCGTTCGGCTCTTCGACGAGGTTGGTGATCTCGTCGATCAGCCCAGCCTCCCCGTCGACGTCGATGCGCCCGCCGGCCTGTTCGGCCAGGGCTTCTGCGGCGGTGACCACGTCGGCGCGGCGCGCCGCGGTGTCGACGACCACACCATGCCCGGCCAGGAACTCGCGGTAGCCCGCCGCCGAGGCGACCTCGACCACCGGTTCGTCGGCCTCTCGGTGCACGCGGGTCGTGCGCCCGCTCACCAGCGACGACACGACCACGGGTACGCGCACCTCGCCGAGCAACGCAGTCAGCCAGCGAATCGGGCGCGAGAACGACAGCTCGGGGTCGTTCCAGCGCATGTTCTTCTCGGCGCGCAGTTCGCTCACCACGGCGCCGAGTACCTCGGCCAGGACATCGACCGCTCCCCGCCCGGCATCGGTGACGGTCAGTGCGACGTGCTCGTTGCCGCCGAAATCTGCCTGCGACAGTTCGTCGATGCTGACCCCCTGGCTGCGGGCGAAGCCCTGCAGGGCCTTGGTCGGCGCGCCGTCGGCGTCGTAAGCGGCGCTGACCTTGGGGCCGCGGATGGTTCGTTGCGCGTCCGGTTCACGCGGGTGGACATCGTCGATCTGGACCACGATCCGCCGCGGTGTCCCGTCGACGACGACGGCGCCGTGCTGGAGGCGCGTAGCACCGAGTTTGGTGGTCACGGCCGACCGCACAGCCTCGACGGTGTTGGTGACCTCGTGGGGAGGCAACTCCTCGGTGCCGATCTCGAACAACAACGGCGCTGGCGCCGTCGGCTCGGCCTGGCGCGCATCGGGCGCTCCGGGCAGCAACGGCTCGGTGTCCGAGGACGCCCGCGGCTGCGGCGCGGTCCCCAACGGGTGGCCGAGCTCGTCTCGCCGCTCGGCCCACAGCGACGCCACCTCGCGGGCCAGGCCGCGCATCCGGGCGAAAGACTTGGCGCGCTCGGTGGTGCTGATGGCACCCCTGGAGTCGAGGACGTTGAAGGTGTGGGAGCACTTCAGCACGTAGGTGTAGGCCGGCACCGGCAGGCGCTGCTCGATCAGCCGGCCCGCCTCGGTCGCGTAGGTCTCGAACAGGGCCCGGTTGGCCTCCACGTCGGCGTCGTCGAGGTAATAGCGCGACATCTCGTACTCGGCCTGGCCGAACGCTTCGCCGTAGGTGATGCCGGGCGCGTAGACGATGTCCTTGAAGTGCTGGACACCCTGCAGCGCCATGATGATGCGCTCGATGCCGTAGGTGATCTCGACCGAGACCGGGTCGAGCGTCTGGCCACCGGCCTGCTGGAAATACGTGAACTGGGTGATCTCGAGCCCGTCGAGCCAGACCTCCCAGCCCAGTCCCCAGGCGCCGAGGGCCGGCGAGGCCCAGTTGTCTTCGACGAACCGGATGTCGTGGGCCCGCACGTCGATGCCCAAGGCCTCGAGGCTGGCCAGGTAGATCTCCTGCGGATCACCCGGATCGGGTTTGAGGATGACCTGGAATTGCGTGTGCGTCTGCAGCCGGTTCGGGTTCTCGCCGTACCTGGAGTCGTCCGGACGCACGCTCGGCTCGACGTAGGCCACGTGCCACGGCTCGGGACCGAGGACGCGAAGGATCGTCGCCGGGTTCATCGTTCCGGCGCCGACCTCGGTATTGAACGGCTGCACCATCAGGCAGCCGCGGTCGGTCCAGTACTTCGTGAGCGCAAGCAGCGCGTCCTGCATCGTGAGCACGGGGAAGACCTTAATAGCGCGCGCGCGGCGGGACTAATCCAACCCGAGGAACGGTGCGAATCCGATCGGAGCGGCTACGGCCCGGACGCAGCGCCGGCCCGAGCTCGCCCGGCCGCGACGATCTCGCCGTGTGGGACGGCGAACCAGCCGTCGTCGTGGTCCGCCCAGCGCTGCCAACCGCGTGCCAGCCGGTCGAGGTCGCCCCAGGTGGCCAGTCCGCGGTCGATCGCTTGGCGCGCGAAGGCGGACTCCCGCACGCGGTCCGCCCACATCCGGCCCCACCAGAGCCGTTCCTCCGGTGCCGCGAAGCACCACACGCTCGCCGTCGCCGCGACGTCGGTCAGCCCAGCCGTCCTCGCCCACGAGAGCAGCCGACGGCCCGCGTCGGGTTCGCCCCCGTTGCCCCGGGCCAGCGTCCGGTACAGATCGAGCCACTCATCCAGCTCCGGGACCTGCGGGAACCAGTGCATCCCGGCGTAGTCACTGTCGCGAGCTGCTACCACGCCGCCGGCGCGGCAGACTCGATCCATTTCTCGCAGCGCCGCCACCGGGTCTGGAACATGTTGCAACAGCTGGTGGGCGTGAACGACGTCGAACGACGCCGCGGGGAAGTCCAAGCCGAACACGTCACCGACGCGGAACTCGACGTTGTCGATACCCTCCGCCGTCTCGCGCGCGCTGTCCAGTGGCGCGTCGGTGCTGTCGACTCCGACCACCAGGCCGGGCGCCACGAGCGTGGCGATCTCCGCCGTGATGCTGCCGGGCCCACAGCCGACGTCCAGGACGTCGGCGCCGGGCACGAACCGGTCAACCACGTAAGCCGCCGAGTTCGCCACCGTCCGCCACGCGTGGGACCGCAGCACGCTGGGGTGATGCCCGTGTGTGTAGGTGGCGCCGGCCATGACCGTTCACCATAAGCCGGACGGGCGTGATCATCGCCAGCGCCCCGCGTACGCTGAACCGTTGTGTTGATCCTGCTGCCCCCGTCCGAGGGCAAGACACGCCCGGTCGACGGTCCACCGCTGGACCTCGAGACATTGTCCTTCCCCGAACTCACCGGGCCTCGCGCCGAGGCGATGGCCGCCTTGGTCCAGCTGTGCCGAGATGAGCCGGACGTCGCAGCCAAGGTGCTGGGTCTCGGCCCCACCCAGGCCGGTGAGGTCGCGATGAACGCCGGCCTACGCGAGGCGGCGGCAGCTCCCGCGCGTGCGGTGTATGCCGGCGTGCTCTTCGACGCCCTCGACCTGCGCGGCCTGTCCTCGGCCGCGCGGCGCCGGGCCGACCGGTCGGTGGCCATCACCAGCGGTCTGTGGGGGTTGCTGCGCCCGGGCGACATGATCCCGGCTTACCGGCTCGGCGGCGGTACGAATCTCCCCGGCGTCGGGCGACTGGCCGCGTTCTGGCGGCCAGTCCTGCGTTCCACCATGGCGCACGCGGCCGGCGACGGGCTGATCGTCGACCTGCGGTCCGGCACCTACACGCCCTACTGGCGCCCCGGCCCGGACGTCGCCGCACGCCTGGCACATGTGCGTGTCCTGCATGAACGTGACGGGCGACGCACGGTCGTCAGCCACCACAACAAGGTCACCAAGGGCCGCATCGCCCGTGAACTACTCACCGCCGCGAGCTCGCCGCACGAGCCGGTCGGGCTCGCCGAGCTATTGCGTTCGGCCGGCTGGATCACCGAGGTGACCGCGCCGGCCCGTCGCGGCGCGGCCACCACCATCGACGTCGTGGTCACCCACGTGCCGACGGCGGCTACGGACGCAGCCCGAAGCCGGTGACCGAGGTCGCGCCGTCGGGGTAGACCTGGATCTCGGTCACCGAACCGGGTGCGGGCTGCAGCCGAAGCACGGCCCGCGCCGGCGCCTCGAGAGTCATGGCCACCATCGAGCGCACCGGCATGGAATGCGTGACCACGATGATCGGCTGACCAGGATTGCGGGCAGCGGCCTTGTCTCGCGCCACGGCGATCCGGCGCACGACTTCGTCGATGGTCTCGCCGCCGGGCGGACGCACATCCGATGACGTCAACCACCGCGCGGCCTCGTCCGGATACTTCTCGGTGATCTCGGCCAGCGTCAGGCCTTCCCAGGCGCCGAATTCAAGCTCGCGCCACGAATCGTCGATCCGCATCGCCAGGCCCAGGCGTTGCGCGATGGCGTCGGCCGTCTCTCGGGTCCGTCGCATCGGCGAGGCGACCACGGCGACCGCACCCGACTGCGCCAGCAGCTCCGCGGCCCGCTGGGCCTGCTGGCGACCGGTGTCGTCGAGCGAGGGGCCCTCGACGCCGCCGCCGCTGAACCGGCGCGCGGCCGTCATCGGCGTCTGGCCATGCCGGACGAGCAGAAGCGTCGTCGGCGTGGCTAGCTCCGGTGCCCACGAGGCCACCACCGACGCGGTACCCGCGGGTTCGGCATCCGCGGCCGTCGCCTCCGGCTTGATCACCGTGGCGACGCCGATGGGCTTGCCGTCGAGTGCCTGGTTGACCAGCTGGTCGGCATGGGTGTTCTGCGCCCGCGGAACCCAGGTGAACGTGACGTTCTCAGCCGGCAGGACACGCTTGGCCTCCAGAGCCAACGGCTGCAGGTCCGGGTTCTTGATCTTCCACCGCCCGGACATCTGCTCGACGACGAGCTTGGAGTCGAGCCGGGCTTCGACGACGGCCTCGGGGTCGATGGCGGACGCCGCCTGCAGCCCGGCGAGCACACCGCGGTACTCGGCGACGTTGTTGGTGGCCACCCCGATCGCCTCGGCCACCTCGGCGAGGACCTCTCCGGTCTCGGCGTCGCGCACGAGCGCCCCGTAGGCCGCCGGGCCGGGATTTCCGCGCGATCCGCCATCCGCCTCGACGATCAACCGGCGCAAGCTCATACCCCCGACTCAGCGGTTCGGACGAGGATGCGGCGGCATTCCTCGTGCCGGACGACCACATCGGGAGCGAGCCCGCGGATGTGGTTGAGCTCGGCGGCATCGAGCTGGAGCCGGCAACCCTCGCAGCGCCGTTGGCTCAGCGCCGCAGCGCCGATGCCGTCACGTTCGGCCCGGATCTTCTCGTACAGCGACATCAGTTCGGCCGGGATCTCTGCGGCGATCGCGGCTCGTTCGGCGCGCAGCGACTCGGTCTCGGCGTCGATGGCTGCCCACGCGGCGTCGCGAGCCTCTTGGACCTCCTGTGCCTTGCGGCCGATGGCGTCGCGCTCGGCGGCCAGGGTCTCGGCCTCGCGCTGGGCCTGCTCGATGCGCTCCATGATCTCGAGCTCGGCGTCTTCGAGCACCCGTTGGCGCCGTTCGAGCGAGGCGATCTCACTCTGCAGGTTCTCCAGCTCTTTTGGCGAGGACACCTGGCCGGCGTCGAGTCGTTGCTGGTCGCGGGCTTTGCGTGCCCGCACCTGCTCGACATCGGCGTCGGCGCGCTTCTGCTCGCGCTCGAGGTCGGCGACGGTGGTGGAGGCTACGACCTCGGCATCGCGCAGCCGGGAGTGCTCGGCGGCCAGCTTCTGGAGCTCAGCCGCTTCCGGAAGCGTGGAGCGTCGGTGCGCCAGCTGGTCGAGCTTCTGATCTGCTGCCTGAACATCGAGCAGGCGCAGCTGGGCAGCAGGGTCAACGTTCAGGGCTGGCTCCCTTCGTCGGCCACGGACGCACCGGGCTCGCGGGCTGATTCGTGCAGGGTCCACGGGTCGGTCGGCGTTGCCGAGACGTGAGTCTCCACCGTAGTCCCCCACGGCGACAACCCCTCGGCCAGGCGTTCGGCGGCCGGGGCCAGCCACGGCCACTCGCTGGCCCAGTGAGCGACGTCGACCAGGGCCGGCCCGCCGGACTCGCCAGCCTCCGACGACGGGTGGTGGCGCAGGTCGGCGGTCACGAACGCGTCGACACCGGCCGCGCGGACGGTGTCGAGCAGGGAGTCGCCCGAACCTCCGCACACGGCGACGGTTCGCACCATCGCCGCGGGGTCGCCGCTGGCGCGCACGCCGTGCACCGTACGCGGCAGCCGGTGCGCCACCCGCTGGGTGAAGGCGCTCAGCGACTCCGCGGCCGGCAATGTTCCGATCCGGCCGAGCCCGGTCGGCGTGACGGTGTCGGCCTCGCCGGCCACCGGGTGCGGCACCAGGGGCCGCAAGTCCTGCAGGCCCAGCACGCCGGCCAGGGCGTCGTTGACGCCCGGCGCGGCCTTGTCGGCGTTGGTGTGCGCGACGTAGAGACCGATGCCGTGGGTGATCAGCCGGTGGACGAGCCGGCCCTTCGGCGTCGTGGCCGCAACGGAGTTGACCGGACGAAGGAACAGCGGGTGGTGCGTGACGACCAGGTCGGCACCGGCCTCGATGGCCTCGTCACCGACCACGGCGACCGGGTCGACGGCGAACAGGATGCGCCGGATCTCAGCGTCGGGATCACCGCACACGAGGCCCACCGCATCCCAAGCCTCGGCCAGCTCGGGCGGGAAAAGCTGCTCGAGGACCGTGATGACGTCTGCGAGTCTGGGCACAGCAGGACCCTATCGGTGCTGGCACCGCCGCCGGCCGGGCCGCCGATCGCGCCACTGCCGCAGGCACGAGAGCGTACGGACACGAGTTCGATTCATTTTCACTGACTGGAGCTTCGTCGACATGTTCGGTTGACGTCGAATCACATCGGTGTCATTCTGGGGTGGCGCGGATGCTGGACCTGTTCCGATCCGCGTGCTCGTCATGAGGCTCCTGCGCACAGCGCGTCGGCGCGCCCGGCGCTGCGGGAGGCCCTCATCGCACTCCAGGTCGTTTCAACGACCTCGAGTCGGCTGGTTCGCCGCTTCCGGCGGGCCGTGTGCCGCGACCCCAGCGCTGGCCACGACGTGCCGGTTACGGCCGCTCGTCCGAACCCGCGGCGACACTGCGCGCCGCCGGCGTCGCGGAATCAGGAGGACCGGCCGTGGCCGACGATGAGCACCGGCATCAACCATGGTGCGTCGAGCACGATCCGAGCGGTGTATGCCTCGGTGACGTGACCGAACTTCCACATGACGGTGCGGCGTGGCTCGAGTGCGGGCCGACCACCGCCATCGTCGTCGCGCTCGGGCATCGGCTTGGCTCCGACCGCCACCTCGCCGAGTTGAGTCCGGCCGAGGCACGTGCCGTGGCAACGGCCCTCCAGCATCTGGCCGACCAACATGACGCCGTGTCAGGCTAGGCCGCCGGCGTCAGCGACGCGACCTGCGGCGCGAGATCGCGACCCCGGCCAGGCAGATGGCCCCGCCGACGAAACCGTGCACGCCGGGCACCTCGGCCAGCAACAGCCACGACAACAGCACCGACACCGCGGGGACGGCGTAGGTCGATGCGGTGAGCCGTCCCGCAGGCGTGCGGCGCAGGGCGTACGCCCAGGTGCTGAAGCCGATCGCGGTGGGAAACACGCCCAGGTAGATCGTGGCCACGATCGCGCCAGCCGGCGCGTGGCGCAGTTGCTCGATCAGTTGCGGCAGCCAGGGCAGCAACACCACGGTGGCCACGATGCAGCCCAGCCACGTCGCGACCAGGGCGTCCACCGAGCGCAGGATCACCTTCTGCACGAGTACGCCGAAGGCGTAGAGCACAGCGGCCAGCAAGCACAGCACGACGCCGATCGTGTCCCGGTCCCCCGACGAGCCGGTCGCGATCACCACAACGCCGCCGAAGGCCACCAGCGAGCCCAGCAGCAGGGGAACCGGAAACCCCTCACCCAGCAGCAGGCCCGCACCGAAGGCCACCAACAGGGGCGCGACGTTCACCAGCATCGCGGCCGTTCCCGCATCCACATGGTGCTCGGCGGTGTTCAACGCGACGGTGTAGGCGCCCAGCCACACCACTCCATAGGCCATCACCAGGACGATCGACCGGCGCGAAGCCGGGAACCGCAGGGCGCGTCCGCGCGAGGCCGCCATGATCGCCGTCAGCGCGGCCGCGGCGACCGCGAGGCGCAGCAGTGCCATCGGAGCCGGCGCGAGGGAATGCCCGATGTCGCGGATCGCCACGAACGACGATGCCCACAACACGACCGTCACGCCGGCGGCGATCGCTGCCTTTCCAGCGTCGGAGCCGCCGGCGCCTGTCCGCGAGGACGCCGGGGCCGGGGTCTGGATGATTCGACTCACGCCCCCCATCGTTTCGCCCGCACATTCGAAAGCACAAGCGATTGTTTCTTCACCATCGTTAAGTTCAGCTGTACTATGCTGTCATGCTCGACGTTCAGCGACTCCGGCTGCTACGTACGGTCGTGGCTACGGGGTCCATCCGGGCCAGCGCGTCCGCGCTGGGCTACACGCCCTCGGCCGTCAGCCAGCAGCTCGCCGCGTTACAGCGCGAGACGCACCTCCAGCTGCTCGAGCGCGTCGGGCGAGGTATCGAGCCCACCGCCGCCGGACGCGCCCTGGCCATGGCGGCCGAACCACTGTTCCAGGAGCTGAGCAGGGTCGAAGCCCTTGTCAGCGACCTTCGCGCCGGGCGCGTCGGCAGCCTGTCCATCGGGTATTTCGCTTCCGCCGGGGCAGCCTGGCTGCCACCCGTCGTGGCCACGCTGCGCGCGGAGTTCCCCGAGCTCCGCCTCGATCTGCGGATGACCGAGCTCGGCAACGCCGAGCGCGGCGATCCGGACATCGACATCTTCGTCGAGGGCCCGCAGTCAGACGTGGCCGATCAGGTCATCGTCAAGCGCCTCGTCGACGATCCCTATGTCGCCGTCGTCACCGACGACGATCCCCTCGCCTACCGCACCGAAGTACCGCTGGCCGAGCTGGCCTCCCGGCGCTGGGTCGACAACGACGTCACCGACGGCCCGTGCCGGCAGGTCCTGCTCGCGGCGTGTACGCAGGCCGGCTTCTCCCCCGAGTTCGCCGTCGAGACGCACGACTACCGCACCGCCATCCCCTTCGTCAGCAGTGGCATCGGCATCACTGTGCTCCCCGCGCTCGGCGTGGTCGACCTGCCCCGTGGCCTGGCGACCGTGCCGGTCGTGGCGCCGACGCCGGTGCGCCATATCAGCGTGGCCATCAAGAAGGCCGTCGCGGACCACCCGGCCGTCCAACGTGTCCTGGAACTTCTCGACGCCGCGGTCACTGCTGCTGCCGCGCCGTCCACGCGAGCAACTCGTCCACCGGCCACGAGTTGACGATCCGCTCCACCGGAACGCCACAGGCCATGGCGCGCTCACAGCCGTAGGGCTGCCACTCCAGCTGGCCCGGCGCATGAGCGTCGGTGTCGATGGCGAACCAGCAACCCGCCTCCACCGCCAAGCGCAACAGCCGCTTCGGCGGGTCCAGCCGTTCCGGCCGCGAGTTGATCTCCACCGCAACCCCGAACCGGGCACACGCCGCGAACACGATCTCGGCGTCGAAAGTCGATTCCGGCCGGGTGCCTCGAGATCCGGTCACCAGCCGCCCGGTGCAGTGCCCCAGGACGTCGACGTGCGGATCGGCGATCGCGGTGACCATCCGGCGCGTCATCTCGTCGCTGGGCATCCGCAGCTTCGAGTGCACGCTGGCGACGACGACGTCGAGCTGATCGAGCAGTTCGGCGGACTGATCCAGCGTGCCGTCCTCGTTGATGTCGACCTCGATCCCGGACAGGACCCGGATCTGCGACTCCCGGTTGATGTCGGCCACGACCTCGAGTTGCCGGCGCAACCGGTCCGCCGAAAGACCGTTGGCGACCGTGAGCCGCGGCGAGTGGTCGGTCAGCGCCATGTACTCGTGCCCCAGCGCCGACGCCGCCGCGACCATCTCGTGGATCGGGCTGCCGCCGTCGGACCAGTCCGAGTGTGTGTGCAGGTCGCCACGCAGCGTAGCGCGGATCCGCTCACCGCCCGCCGCGATCGGCTCGCCGCCGGTGGCCTCGAGTCGGCGCAGGTAGACCGGCACCTCGCCGGCCAACGCCTCGGTCACGACCTCTGCGGTGACCTTGCCGATACCGCGCAGTTCGGTCAACGTGCCCGCCGCGACCCGCGCGGCGAGTTCCTCCGGGGTCACGGCGTCGACGGCCTGGGCAGCAGTGCGAAACGCCCGCACCCGGTACGTCGGCTCTCGAGCACGCTCGAGCAGGTACGCGATGCGCCGCAAGACGTCGCCGGGTGTCGGGTCCGCAGTCACCGTCCCAGTGTCGCTGACGGCGGCCTCGCGAGCGAGGAAGAACAAGGCCGACTCCGCGCGCATACCCCCACACCCGGCGGGGTAGAACGACCACCATGGTGATAACGGGGCGCCAGCTGCCCGTTGTGCCCGACCTGGCCGCACTCGTCGAACTGGTGCGGCTACGCCCGGGCTTGTATTTGCGCCAGTCCGAGGGTCCTGATGCCGACCTCTCCGGAAAGACCAGCGTCGACTGCGAGGCCAGGGTGCACATGCCCGGCTTGTCGGTGACGACGATCGATCCCGAGCCATGGTGGCCGCGGCCCGCGATCGACTGGATCGCCCGCCGCGTCTGCAAGTACGCCGACCTCGCCGACGTCCAGGGCCGACATCCGTGGTTGCTCACCGCCCGGCCGGTCGGCCTGGGCCCGGACCACGAGCCGCTCGTCGTCGACGTCGAGCCGGTGGCGTGGCTGGCTCCGAGCATCGTCGACGAGGCACGCGCGCACTATCACGCGGCGTTCGACGTGGCGCGCGATTCGAGGGCCTGATCCGCGCAACCCTCCTTCATCGTGCCCTCGGTCGGCATCGGAGGGCACGATACGGTGCAGCAGTCCGCCCAGGCGCCGAACCCATGGCACGGCAGGAGCAACCCTGATGAGCACCGCGAAGGAGAACCAGCCGCGCGGCATCCGCGCGGTGGCCCGCGTGGCCGGGGTGTCGATCGGGACGGTGTCGAACGTCCTCAACCGTCCTGAACGGGTGGGGCCTGAGACGCTGCGCCGGGTGCACGCGGCCATGAGATCCACCGGCTTCGTGGCCAACCGAGGTGCGGCGAGCCTGCGCAAAGGACGCAACACCACGATCGGGTTGATCGTGCCCGACATCAAGAACCTCCTGTTCGCCGAGGTCGCGCATGGCGCGATGGAGATGGCCGATCGGCACGGCTACGTCATCATGCTCGCCACCAGCCAGGGTGGCACCGATCGCCAGCTGCGCTATGTGGAGAACTTCGAGGGCCAGCGGGTGGCGGGGCTTCTCGTGACGCCCGTACGTTCGGCCATGCCGGTGGTCAAGCACGCCCGGGAACGCGGGATACCCGTGGTCGTCATCGACGACGGCGCGCCCCGCAACACGTGCTCGGTCGCGGTGGACGACGAATACGGCGCCCAGCTCGCGTTGAATCATCTGTTCGCCGGCACCGACCGCCCCGTGGCCGTGGTGAACGGCCCGCAGCGCATCGGCCAGTTCGCCCGGCGCCGAGCTGGAGCGCGCGACGCTGCCACGGCGGCCGGGCGCGAGCTCGTGGAAGTCACCGTCGACGATGTCACCGTCTTCGACGGCGCCGCCGCGGCCGACCGCCTGCTCGCCGCGCACGGAGCGATCGACGTCTTCTGCACGAGCGACTTGCTGGCCATCGGGGTGGCGCTGTCGTATCGGTCTGCCGGCCTGCAGCTGGGGCAGGACGTCCAGCTCATCGGCTACGACGACATCGACCTCGTCGCCGAGTCGCACCTGTCCCTGTCGACCGTGCGCCGACCCAAGGCCGAGCTCGGCAGTGCGGCCGTGGAGCTCGTCCTTCGCGAGGTGAGTCACGACGCGAACCATCACCACGAGAACCGCGTGCTGACCCCGTCGCTGGTGCTGCGCTCCTCCACTCGCTGAGGGGGCTTCACCAGCGAACGCGCCCAAACAGGGCAATCTGATGAACCGGTTCATCTCCCAAACACCCGACATCCCGCCACTCGCCGTGCCACTTCAGCCAGTTCAGTCACGTCTTGTCGACGACCCCTTGGCCGACGCCCGCGGTTGGTGCTAGGTTTCATCACCTCAGATTTGTGAAAGGTTTCAACGCGCCTGCGGACTGCACGACCAACCCCGGGCTTCGGCCGCCACGACAGCAAGGAGTAGCCAGCCATGAAGGTCGCTCGTACCGGCCAGCGCCGTCTTCTTGTCCCAGCGATCGCCCTGGCCTTGCTGGCCAGCGCCTGCGGTGGCGGTTCCGACGACGGCTCGGCGACCGACGCCCCGGACGGCGCCGTGCACCTGACGTGGTGGGGGTGGAACGTCGCCGCGGTCGAGGACGTCGTCGAGGCCTTCGAAGCTGAGCACCCCGGTATCACCGTCGAGTTTCGGCCCTACGGGTACGACGACTACGTGCAGGCGTTACGCCCGGCGCTGACCAGCTCCGACGGCCCGGACGTGTTCCAGTTGCAGCCCGGTGGCATGGTGGCCAACTACGAGCCGCTCGCTGCAGATCTGGCGCCGCTGCTCGAGGCGGATCTCGGCGCAGGCTGGCGTGATCAGTTCCACGAGGAAGGCCTGACCCAGCTCGCGGTGGACGACAAGCAGGCCGCGATGCCCAGCATCATGAGCGCCGCCGGATTGATCTACTACAACCAGTCGCTGCTCGACGAAGCCGGCGTGGAGGTACCCACGACCTTCGACGAGTGGGAGAAAGCTTGCGCGGCCATCGTCGCCACGGGCGCTCAATGCCTCGCCCACGGCGCCAAGGATGCCTGGGTCAACATCGACCTGTTCCTGTCCATCATCAACTCCGACGAACCCGGCCTGGTGTACGAGGCCATCGCCGGCGAAACAGCATGGGACGCACCGGAGTTCGTCACGGCAGCCGCGGAGTTCGCGCGCCTGTTCGACGGCGGCATCGTCGCCGAGGGCGCGGCCTCGCGGGCCGAGTACCCGGACGCGTTCAACGCGTTCATCTCCGGCGAGGCCGCCTTCATCGCCTTGGGCACGTGGAACACCGCCGGCACCATGACCAACACCGGCCTGGCGGCATCGGCCGAGGGCATCTCCGGTGAGCCGGCCGGCCCGTTCTTCTCCGCTCCGTTCCCGGCGGCGCAGGCCGGCAAGGAACCGACGGCGCTGTTCGGCGGTCCGGACAACGGCTGGGCCGTATCGGCGCAGAGCGAGCATCCCGACGAAGCCTTCGCCTTGCTGACGTTCCTGACCCACGGCGAGGGGCAGCAGATCCAAGCCGGTCTCGCGAACATCCCCGCTGCCACAGACGTCGACGTCAGCACCGACGACGTCGTGGTGCCCGAGCAAGCCGCCAACATCGAGCAACAGCAAGCCGCCGTCGGTGACCTGATCGGCGCGCGCCAGATCCCGTACCCGGACCTGGAGGCCGCACTCGGCCAGGCGCTGTCGAGCATCGTCGCCGACCCGGACTCCGCTGCTGAGGCGATGGCGCAGGTCGAGCAGGTCTCGGCGGGCCTCGAGCGCTGAGCACCGACCGGACCGAGCACACGATGCCCGTCACCGAGACCCGCCGGGAGCACGAAACCGCAGCACCGGCCCGGGCCCGTCCCGCCGGGCGTGCCCGGACGACGTGGCCGCGACACCGCGCCCGGGCGGCCGCCCTGCTGTGGGTGCTGCCGGCGGTGATCTTGGTCGCCGGTGTAGTGCACGTCGGTATCGCGTACAACGCCGCCGTCGGCACGACCGAGTGGAACGGGATCTCCCCCACACGCCTGCCGGTCGGGTTCGACAACTACGTGGCGATGGCCCGTGACGACGTGTTCCTCGCGGCCCTGCGCAACACCGCCGTGTACGGCGTGGCGATCATCGTCCTGCAGCTCAGCCTCGGCCTCGGCCTCGCCGTCCTGGTGCGGACCCAGACGCGTGGGCGCCACCTGCTGCGCGTGCTGGTCTTCGTGCCGGTGGTCCTGTCCCCCGCCATCATCGCCACCTCGGCGCGCCACGTGCTCGACCACGACGGCGCGCTGAACGCCGCCCTGGACGCGATCGGGCTGGGTTCGCTCGCCCAACCGTGGCTGGCGAACCCCACCACCGCCCTGGCGACCCTGGTCGCGATCACGGTGTGGCAGTACACCGGCTACAGCTTCGTCATCTACGACGCGGCGATCGCACAGGTCGACGAGGCGACCTTGGAGGCCGCGCAGATCGACGGAGCCGGGAACGCCCGCATGTTCACCGCCGTGATCCTGCCCAGCCTGCGTGGATCTCACCTCGTCTTGATCGTGCTCACCGCCATCAACGCGCTCAAGACGTTCGATCTGGTGATCTTGACGACCGGGGGCGGGCCGGGCATGTCCACCGAGATGCTCACCCTGCACGTCTACGAGCAGACGATCGTGCGCTTCCACGCCGGCTACGGAGCCGCCCTGTCGATGGTCCTGGTGATCATCGCTCTCGTCTTCGCCGTCCTGCAGGTTCGTCTCTCGCACGTCAGGGAGGCCTGAGCCCGATGTTTCGCTACCAGTCCATCGCGAGCCGCGTGGTCAGCCAGGTCCTCGTCGTTCTGGCCTTGTTGGTCGTCATCGTGCCCCTGGGCCTGGTGCTGAAGGAATCGTTGGCCGGCGCGGGTTGGCGGAACTACACCGAGGTGCTGACGGGCACGCCGTTCCTGCGCTTCTTCCTCAACAGCCTGATCATCTCGGCCTCGACCGTGGCCGTCGTGACGACAGTCGCCATGGCCGCGGCGTACGGCCTGGTGATGCTGCGAGCGCCGTTCGGGCGGACCAGCCAGGTCGCGGTCATCGCCGGTCTGGCGCTGCCCGCGGTGGCTTTGACGGTCCCGTTGTTCGTCACCATCCAGCGGCTGGGACTGTTCGACTCACCGTTGGCCGTGATCGTGCCGCTGTGCGCCTTGAGTGTGCCGTTCGGGTTGCTGGTTGGTCGCAACTTCCTCGCCGGTATTCCGGGAGAGATCCACGAGGCGGCCAGGCTGGACGGCGCCGGGACGGTCACGATCTTCGTGCGGGTGGTGGCCCCGCTGGCGCGCCCGATCATCGCGGTGATCGTCATCTTCACGTTCCTGGCGGCGTGGAACGAGTACTTCCTGCCGCTGCTGCTCCTCCAGGACTCGTCAGCTCAGGTGATCACGCAGGTTCCCACGTACTTCCAGAGTGAGCGGCAGGTCGATCTGCCCAAGGTCTTTGCCGCCAACGTCCTCATCAGCCTGCCGATCATCGCCGTGTACCTCGTTCTCCAGCGCCAGATCCGGGCCGGGTTCGTGGCCGGCGCCATCAAGTGACCGGTCGAACACGTCGCACCACCACGCACCTTCTCACCGCAGCCCTGTCGACACCCATGATCAAGGACACCCATTGAGACCCGACGTACTCGCCTACTACTTCCCGCACTGGCACGCCGATGAACGCGACAGCCGATGGTTCCGGCCGGGATTCACCGAATGGGAGTTGGTGCGAAACGCCACGCCGAGGTTCCCCGGGCATCGCCAACCGCGGATTCCCACGCTCGGCCATCGCGACGAGACCGATCCACGCGTCATGGACTCCGAGGTGCAGCTGGCCCGCGCACACGGCATCGACGGCTTCATCTTCGACTACTACTGGTACGACGACGGCCCCTACCTGCAGCGTGCTCTGGACGAAGGCTTCCTCGGCCGCGGCCAGGACGCTACGCCGATGCGGTTCGCGTTGATGTGGGCCAACCACGATCTACTCGACCTGTATCCGTTGCCGGCGCCGAGCAGCGGCGCGCAACCGCGGCTGCTGCGCCCCGGTGGTGTCGGCTTGGAGAGCTTCGAGCAGATGACCGATCACGTCGTGTCGGCGTATTTCGCCCACCCGGACTACTACACCGTCGACGGCAAGCCGTTCTTCTCCATCTACGAGCTCGGCACGTTCGTCGCCGCCATCGGTGGGGTCGAGGCGGCTGCGGAGGCCTTGGCCGGACTCGACCGCAAGGCCCGGCAGGCCGGCCTGCCCGGGGTGCACGTCGACGCGGTCGTCTGGGGAGCCGGCATCCTGCCCAACCACGTCACCATCTCCCGTCCTCGCGAGCTTTTGAGCGCCCTGCCCGTCGCGTCGGCCAGCTCGTACACGTGGCTGCACCACGTCGACATCGATGCCCACCCGTTCCCGGTCGGCGACTGGGACCGCGTCCGTGCGGAGGCGTTCGCGGCCTACTGGTCCTACCCGGACGATCTGGCGTTGCCGTTCGTCCCGAACATCTCCGTGGGGTGGGACAACTCGCCGCGCACGTCGCCGGAGGCGGTGTGGGAGCGCAATGTCGGCTACGGCTGGACGCCGTCGTTCGAGTGTTCGGTGGAGTCCATCACGCTGGCGGCGGCGGAGTCGGTCAAACTGCTCGCCGCGCAGCCGGGCGCACCGGCGATGGTGACGGTGAATGCGTGGAACGAGTGGACCGAAGGCTCGTACCTGTTGCCCGACACCGAGCGCGGAACCGAACTGCTCGAGGCCCTCGGCGCGGCGTTCCCGCGCTGAGGGCCTGCTGAGAGGGCTCGAGCCGTCAGTCGATCTCGATGCTGTCCACGTGGAAGGTGCCGCCGGCCGCGCCCTCGGCCGGGTCCACCCGGAGCTGGCGCAACACCCCGCGCCAGCCGTCCACACCCGTCATGTCCAGCACGTAGTCGACGTACCCGGTGGCATCGGGATCGAGCGGAATCCGCACGCTGTTCGCTTCACTGAAGTTGGGGCTCGCTTCGGTGGTGAAGTACACCGTGCCGTACTCCGCTTCGGTCTCGATCGCCATCCGCACGGTGATGGTGCTCAGCTCGGTGAGGTCGAGCCAGAGTGTGGGTTGCGAGTAGAACTGCGGGTCCGGGCCGGCGATCGTCCCGCCGACACCGCCGTCACGCCATCCGAACCCCTCGATCGCCCCGGCGTTTCCCCAGCCTTCGGTGCCGGTGTCGAACGTCCACGACCGCTTCGTGTTGAGCTCGTTGAGCACGAACGGCTCGACGCGCACGGCGTCCAGCACCACCTGCTCGCCCGGCGCGGCGCCGCTGAACTCCACCTGGAGCTGGTGGAGCAGCCCCTCCCACCCGGGGGCGTTGCTCATGTCGACCTGATAGGTCCGGACATCCTCGTCGTGGGCGACGAGATCGAATGACACGCTGCGCTCGGGGGCGAACTCCGGGCTGGCTTCGGTGGCGAAGCGGACGGTGCCGCGGGTGGCCGACGAGGCGTTTCGCAGCCGGAGGGTCACGGTGTCGGCGTTGGTGATGTCGGCTTGCAGGTTCGCCGGCGAGGTCAGGACGTCGTCGGTGCCGTTCACGGCCAGGCTGATCGAGCCGTCCTCGCTCCAGCGCGGGTCCGCCGACTGTCCGGTCCAGCCGTGCCGGTCGGTGGTGAAATGGGACGCGACGACCGCGTGATCGGGCGCCATCCGGACGTATTGCACGTCGATCCGGCCCGAGTCGGCTGACACCTCGAGACCCAGCTGCTCGATCGTGCCCGACCAGCCGGGCGCGTCGGTCAGGTCGACGACGTAGTCGACGTAGGAGCTGTCGGGTTCGATACGGAAGGGCCGGCTCTCGGTGACGGTCTCGCCGGATTCGCTGGTGGCGACGTAGCGCAGCCGGGCCTGGCGGGCCTCGGTGCCGTTGCGCAGCTTCACCAGGACCGATGGGTAATCACGCGCGGCGACGTCGAGGCCGTCGGGTGACAGCAGGCTCGCTGCGGCCCCGCTGACGTCACCGCCGATGGCGCCCTCCTCGGACCAGACCGGTCCGTTCAGGGGGCCGTCGGCGCTCCACCCGTCCACGCCGGAGGTGAACTCCCAGGACGTCGCCGAGCGCTCGGGCGTGGGCACGTGTCGCGACCCGACAGAGAGCTCGGCGATCTCCGGCGGCCCACCGGAGGTCTCGTCGACCACCAACCGGATCCGGTCGCCCCGGGTCGCGCCGAGCTCGATGGTCGACGCCGCGGTGAGTTCGCCGCCGCGGTGTACGACGCTCCAGCCTCGATGGTCGTGCACCTGCAGCTCGAACGACGTGACCGTGGTGTCGGTGGTGCGCGGAACGATCCGCACCCGGTCGAACGGGACCGTACGCCCGAACGACAAGGTGACGTCGTCGCCGCTCTCCCGGGTTCCGCGCCAGTACGTCGCGGGGTTGCCGTCGTTGACCTGACCTGCGTTCGTCGCGAACCACTCAGCGGGGTCGAACGACGACGCCGTGGCGAAGGCGGTGGCTGCCGGGTCGGCGGGGTCGATGCCACCACCCAGACCGGCCGGGCCGACGCCGTACTCGAAATAGTCGTGGTAATAGGTGCCGCTCTGCGGCTCGAACACCACCATGATCTCGTGGCGGCCTTCCGGCAGACCTCGGGCCTCGAAGACGGACTGCTGACGCGCGGGCTGGGAACGGTAGAGGTTCACCACGCCTTGCGACAGTCCGTCAATGAAGACCTCCGCCTCGGTGCCGTCCGGCCCTGTCGGGGCGACCCAGCGCACCGAATTGCCGTCGAATCCGGCCCGGACGAAGGTCCGGAAGAACCGGTCTGCGCCGCCACCGGGGTTGTAGAGGTAGCTGTGGGAACCACCTGAACTGTCCGGATCGTCCACCTCGACCCAGGTGGCGGCCTCCGGCGTGACGAAGGCCTCGTAGTCCGTCGCCCGGTCGTCGTTCTCGATGCGGTACTGCCCCGGGCGTTGTTCGGGCGGCGCGGCGACGTCCGGCGGCTCCGGGGCCGGTTCAGCGGCCGGGTGCTCGCCGGCGTCGTAGAGGTAGTTGAACCGCCCGTCCGGTGCCGCGTCACCGGAGACGTAGGCGTCCATGATGGTGTCGTCCTGCTGGTTGTCCCACCAGCTGAATTCCAGCCGCAGCGGATCCGCGCCGAGCCCGATGTCGTCGCGGGCGATCGCGACCATGAGCTCGTCACCGGCGGTCCGGAACGCCACGTCATCGGCCACGACCTGCCACGTCTCACCGTCTGCGCCGGCCCGCTCCAGCCGGGCCGACGTCGGGTCGTCGGCCCGGAACCGCACACGGTGGTCGTAGCCGTGCCATCCGTTCGTACCGTCGGCGTCGGTGCCCAGGTAGAGCGTCATCCAGTTCGTCTCGCTGATCGGGGTCAGATCCTGGGCCGTGCGAGCGTAGAAGTAGACGAACTGATCGTCACGGGCCACCTTGCTGCTGACGATGTCGTTGCGGCCGGTCTGATTGACATAAGTCTCGTTGCCCACGCCGGGGTGATGGCGAGGCTCGGTGTCGCCTCGGTAGTCGGTGTACTCCGGTGCCACGTCGGCCCACTGGCGGAAGGAGCCGTGGAGGTCGATGGTCGTCTCGTCGCTGGGTGTCGCCGGCGGGCTGACCCCCTTGTAGCGGCGGATGTTGTCGACCATCTGCAGGTAGTAATTGTCCTGGTAACCGCCGACCATGGGCGCGAGGTCGCGGCTCCACCGGGTGTTGACCACGTCGTAGAACATCAACGGGTCATCGGGCGCGTTGGCCCAGTTGCCGGCGATCCATTCGTTCCACTCGAGGATCAGGATCGTCTCGGGATCCTGCTCGATCGCATGGTCCCACTGCTCCTGGAAGTTGTAGCCCTGGTTCTGCGCCCCCGGCGACTCGTCCTCGGCGCCGTCGTGAAAGCTGCGGCTGCGCGAAGGCACCTCGTCGAGGCCGTACCAGGCGGTGTAACTGAACACCGATGAACTGCCCGAGTTCTGGGCCGGTGAGACGGCCATCTGCTCGAGCGTGCCGTCGGCGTCGTAATTGCCCCGCTGCGGGCGGTCGAAGCTGATCCAGTCCCAGCCCTGCTCTCGCTGTTCTTCGTTGGGCCACTGGGCGTAGCGGAACGTGAAGAACTGCTGCACCGTGCTGGACGGATCAGCACCCAGGATCAACGGCTTGCCGTCCCAGTGGAACCACGTGCTCGGATAGCGGTGCGGTGCGTCGTCGGCGTAGAAAGTCCGATAGATCTCGTCCATGGCGCTGGTCGAGTCCGTGTGCGTCATGAACACGACCTGCGGGGCACGCACCCCCTGCGCTTGAAGCTCCACGATGGTGCGCATCAAGACGATGGCCTGGGGCTTGTAGATCTCCCAGTTCGAGGCGTCGAGCACCAGGTAGTCCACCTGGGCATCGGCGAACATCTGCAAGTCGCGGCGGATCACCCAGGCGTCGTCACTGCGGTGGTAGCCATACAACGGCTCACCCCAGTACGCGAAATGCCCGGGCGGCGGGAACGCCCCGCTGCCGGGGTTCTGCCACGCGAGTGGATCTTCGGCCAGGGTGGCGTTGTTGTCGTAGATGTTCTTGTATTCGCGCATGTCGTTGGAGCCATGCCAGAGCACGTAGAACAGTCCGACCGTGCGATCGGGCCGCGGGCGCGGCGCGTCGGTGTAGTCGGCGAGTTCACGGCCGAGCGCGTCGGTGGCCACCAGCGGGCCGGGCGCGTTCGTCTCCAGCGTCCGCTCCGAAGTGCTCACCGTCGAAGCCAGGTGGGCCGCATCGGCCGGAGCGGTCGGGCCGGGCACGGCGGTCAGCGCCGTGGCCGCGGCCAGGCCCGCGACCAGGACACGGGGCGCCCGGACCCCTGTTCGCCACAGTCGATGGCTCGATCGGACGTCCCTGGTCATCGTCACTCCTGAAGCTGGATGCGGACCGAAGCTTGCCGAGGTGCGAGTTTGATCGATTCAACGCCGTCCGATCCGCAAGCGCTAGCATCATCGCGGCGCGAACTAGCACGATCCGATCAAGTGAGGGCGATGGTCGCTCGTTACAGGAGGCAGGAGGCCCTGCCCGAGTCCGGCCCGGCCATCGGTGCGGAGCTGATGGACGGCCTGGAGACGGTGCCCGCGCACAGCCATGACTTCATCGAGATCGTCCTGGTGGCCGACGGGCGCGCCTGGCATGAAACCCGCTCCGGCGGGCGCACCGTACGCCGCGGATACTGTGCGGTGCTGCGCCCCGGCGAATGGCACAGCTGGAGCCACTGCCACGACTTGCAGGTATGGAACGTCTACGTCGGCCCGGAGGTGTTCCGGCACGAGGTGGGCTGGCTTCGCGACACCGAGCCGGGCAGCCGCCTCATCACTCCGCCGCTTCCCGGACGAGTCACCGAACGGCTCGTCCACGAGACCGCATTGGCCCGAGTCGTGCACTGGCTCGGCGCGATGCCACCTCGGCATGCGCCCGCCCAAGTCGACATCGCCGCGCGGCGGGTCGGGGTGCTGTCGGCCGTGCTCGGCGAGATCGCCGCCGCGCCCGATCTGGGCACCACCACGTCACAGCCGTCAACCGGGGCACACCTGAACCCCACGATCGCCGCGGCCATCCGGCTGCTGGAAAGCGACGTGTCCCATCCGTGGACGGTCGCCGAACTGGCCGAGCGCACCCACCTGTCGACCGCGCATCTGACCCGGCTCTTCTCCCACGCCACCGGCATGGCGCCCATCACCTACCTGGCCCGACTGCGCGCAGAGCACGTCGCTGCCGACCTCATCGACGGGGCGGATCCGATCTCGGAGATCGGGCGCCGGTACGGGTGGGCCGATCCGAATTACCTGAGCCGGCGCTTCCGGCACTTCTTCGGCGTGTCACCTCGGGTGTTCCGCAACCGGTACAGCACCCCCCGGGATCATCCCCCGGCGTGACCGGACGCCGTCGCGGCGGCAGGTCGTTTGCTCGCCACGGCGGCGGGTACGTCGAACACAGCCGTCGCGAGCCATCCGCACATCGCGTCGTACCACCGTGATCACGAGGACCTGACATGAACAGCGACTACATCGGGCCGGGTCAGTACGGCCCCGGCCCGTTCGACGAGTTCTTCGCCCGATTCCTCGGTGGACCCGGCCAACGACGACAGTTCCACCGGGTGGACATCACCCGGCTGCTGACTCGTCAGGCACGCGAGCTCCTGGCGGCGGCGGCACGGCGAGCCGCAAAGTCAGGCAGCCGCGACCTGGACGTGACGCACCTGTTATGGGCGGCTACCAAGGACGAGACGTGCCGCCATCTGCTGACGTCGGCCGGCGCCGACCCCGACCGGATCGCCGGTGAACTCGAGGAACACTTCGACGAGGCGGAACCGCTCAACGAGCTGCCGGCGCTGACACCGATGGCCAAGCGGGCGCTGCTCGATGCGCACCGGATCTCGCGCGCGCTGGGTTCGACCTACATCGGCGCCGATCATCTCCTGTTCGCGCTCGCGGTCAACGCGGACTCCGCAGCCGGCCGCGTCCTCGCCGCGTTCCACGTCACCCCGGAGTCTCTCCAACACGCCGCCGCCGGTGGTGGCGTCGAGCGGCCTGCCGCCGCGCACTCCACGACGCCCACCCTGGACGAGTTCGGCCGCGACCTCACCGCCCGCGCCCGCGACGGCCAGATCGACCCGGTGATCGGCCGGGACTCCGAGATCGACCAGACCGTCGAAGTCCTGGCCCGCCGCACGAAGAACAACCCCGTGCTCATCGGTGAAGCCGGAGTGGGCAAGACGGCCATCGTCGAAGGCATCGCCCAGCGCATCGCCGACGGCGACGTTCCGGACATCCTGCGCGATCGCCGTGTGATCGAGATCGACTTCACCGGCCTCGTCGCCGGCACTCGTTATCGCGGTGACTTCGAGGAACGGATGAAGAAGATCATCGACGAGATCAGCAGCCACGAGGACGTCATCGCCTTCATCGACGAGTTGCACACCGTGGTCGGCGCCGGCGCTTCGGAAGGGTCCATGGGCGCCGGCAACATGCTCAAGCCCGCGCTCGCCCGCGGCGAGCTCCACGTCATCGGCGCGACCACGCTGGACGAGTACCGCCGCTACATCGAGACCGACGCGGCGCTGGAGCGCCGCTTCCAACCCATCCTGGTCGCCGAGCCCACTGTCGAGGACACCGTCGAGATCCTGCGCGGCTTGCGGGACCGGTACGAGGCACACCACCAGGTCCGCATCGCCGACGAATCGCTCGTCGCCGCCGCGGAGCTGTCGCATCGATACCTGACCGACCGATTCCTGCCGGACAAGGCCATCGATCTGATCGACCAGGCCGGCGCGCGAGTACGCCTGCGCACCAAGACACCGACCACCGACATCCGCCAGCTCGAGCAGCGTATCGAGGAGCTCCAACGCGACAAGGACGAAGCCGTCGCCGCTGAGAACTACGAGCGCGCCATGTCCCTCCGCGACGAGATCGAACAGATCCGGGACCAGTTGGCCACGACCCAGGAGCACGAATCGGCCGTACCCGAGGTCGGCGTCGCCGACGTCGCCGACATCGTCTCGCGCAGCACGGGCATTCCCGTCAGCCAACTCACCGAGGATGAGAAGGACCGCCTCCTCCGGCTCGAAGAACGCCTGCATCAACGGGTGATCGGCCAGGACGAGGCCGTCGACGCCGTCGCCGAGGCCGTCCGTCGCTCGCGCGCCGGGCTGGGCGACGCCAACCGCCCGGTGGGCAGTTTCCTGTTCCTCGGCCCGACCGGAGTGGGCAAGACCGAACTCGCCCGGGCGTTGGCCGAGGTGTTGTTCGGCGACGAGCACCGCATGATCCGCCTGGACATGAGCGAATTCCAGGAGCGGCACACGGTCAGTCAGCTCACCGGCGCGCCGCCTGGCTACGTCGGCTACGAGGAAGCCGGACAGCTCACCGAGGCCGTCCGGCGCCGGCCGTACTCGGTGGTGCTGCTGGACGAGATCGAGAAGGCGCACGTCGACGTGTTCAACACCTTGCTGCAGGTCTTGGACGACGGCCGGCTCACCGACGCGCGCGGGCGCACCGTGGATTTCCGGAACACCGTGTTGATCATGACGAGCAACCTCGGCTCGGAGCTGATCGTCGGGCGCTCCGGCCGGATCGGCTTCGGCGGCGACGCCGACGGCGGTACCGACGAGGACCAGGCGCTGAAGGACCAGCTGATGCGTCGAGTCCGGGACGTGTTCCGCCCCGAATTCCTCAATCGCATCGACGAGATCATCGTGTTCCGGCAACTGGAGCCCGAGCAGTTGCGGCAGATCACCGAGTTGCTACTGACCGATACGCGCGAGCGGTTGCGTGCTCAGGACATCTCGGTGTCGTTCACCGACGAGGCCGTCGACCGGATCGCCGCGCTGGGACATCAGCGAGAGTTCGGTGCCCGGCCGCTGCGACGCACCATCCAGCGCGAGATCGACAATCCGTTGTCCCGCAAGCTGCTCGACGGTCAGATACGCCCCGGCGATCACGTCGACGTCACCGTCCGCGACGGGCAGTTGGAATTCGACGTCCACACGGCCGCCCCGGCCGGTCAAGCTCCCTGAGCGACGCACAGCCGTGCCGCCGGCTCGACGACGGCGACGACAACAGACGAGGTGAGGTACATGGCAACGGTTGCGATCAACGGGATGGGCCGCATCGGCCGAGCGGCGATGAAGATCGTGCTCGACGACGACGCGCTCGACCTCGTAGCGGTCAACGACGTCGCCGACGTGGAGAACCTGGCGTATCTGCTGAAGTTCGACACGGTCTACGGCCGGTATCCCCACGAGGTGAAAGTCGACGGCGATTCGCTGGTCGTCGGCGGTACCCGGATCCCGGTGTTGAAGGAGTCCGATCCGGCCGCGCTGCCGTGGCGCGACCTCGGCGTGCAACTGGTGCTGGAATGCACCGGGGTGTTCACCACCGAGGACGACCTGCGCAAACACGTGCAGGCCGGTGCCTCCTACGTCGTCTTGTCGGCGCCGGCGAAGTCCGATGGTGTGCCGACCGTCGTGCACGGCGTCAACACGACCGACAGCGCACCTCAGTTGATCTCGTGTGCCAGCTGTACGACGAACTGCATCACCCCGGTGATCGAAGTCATGAGCCGCAGGATCGGCGTGCAGCGAGCGGTGATGACCACGGTGCACGCCTACACCGGCGGGCAGCGCATCGTGGACGGGCCGCACAAGAGTCTGCGCCGCGGCCGCGCGGGAGCGGCCAACCTCGTCCCCGCGTCCACAGGAGCGGCCCGGGCCACCACCCGCGCCATCCCCGAGCTGGCCGGACGCTTCGACGGTGTCGCCGTGCGGGCCCCGATCCCGGTCGGTTCGCTGGCCGACATCGTGTTCGTCGCCGACCGTGCCACCACGGCCGACGAGATCAACCAGGCCTTCCGGGACGAGGCCGACACCGACCGGTACCGCGGCATCATCGCCGTCTCCGACGATCCGCTCGTGTCCTCCGACATCGTGGGCGATCCGCACGCGGCCATCGTCGACCTCGACATGACCCAGGTGGTCGACGACACGTTGGTCAAGGTCATGGCGTGGTACGACAACGAATGGGGCTTCACCCACCAGATGATCCGCGAGGCGCGCAACGTCCTCGGCGTCGGCTGATACGCCGCGGGCCGGGCCGGTTTCGGCGTCGGTCGCGCGGGTACCGGGGCACCATGAAGGCAGTGACCTGGCAGGGCAAACGCGACGTCCGTGTGGACGACGTGCCGGATGCGCGCATCACCGAGCCGACCGACGCCGTCATCCGGGTGACGACGACCGCGATCTGCGGTTCGGACCTGCATCTCTACGAGCCGTTGGCGCCGTTCATGACGCCCGGCGACATCATGGGACACGAGACGATGGGCGTCGTGGAAGAGGTCGGTGCCCAGGTGGGCGGCCTCACCGCGGGCGACCGGGTGGTCGTGCCGTTCCAGATCTGCTGCGGCGAGTGCTTCATGTGCGGGCAGGGGCTGCACACGCAGTGCGAGACCACCCAGGTCCGCGACTACGGCATGGGCGCTGCGCTGTACGGCTACACCAAGCTGTACGGCCAGGTGCCGGGCGGACAGGCGGAGTACCTGCGCGTGCGTCAAGCCCAGTTCGCCCCCATCAAGGTGCCCGCCGACGGTCCCGACGAGCGCTACATCTACCTCTCCGACGTGTTGCCGACCGCGTGGCAGGCCGTGGAGTACGCCAGCGTCCCCGACGGCGGAAGCCTGGTCGTGCTGGGCCTGGGCCCGATCGGCGACATGGCCTGCCGCATCGCGCTGCACCGTGGGCACCGGGTCATCGGGGTCGACCCGGTGCCGGAGCGTCGCGCCCGGGTCGCCGAGCGTGGCGCCGACGTGCTCGACCCCGACGCCGGCAACGACCTGCCCGGTGTGATCCGGGAGATGACCGACGGGCGCGGGCCGGACTCGGTCATCGACGCCGTCGGCCTGGAGGCGCACGGCTCCCCCGTGGCCGGCTTCGCCCAGAAGATCGCCGGGATGTTGCCGGGCTCGGTGGCCGAGCCGATGATGCAGAAGGCCGGCATCGACCGCCTCGCGGCGCTGAAACAGGCGATCGAGATCGTCCGGCGCGGCGGCACGATCTCGATCAGCGGCGTCTACGGCGGCATGGCCGACCCGCTGCCCATGCTGACCCTGTTCGACAAGCAGATCCAGCTGCGGATGGGGCAGGCGAACGTGCGGCGCTGGTCCGACGAGATCATGAAGTTGCTCACCGACGACGACCCGCTCGGCGTGGAAGGTTTCCACACCCACCGCCGCCCGCTCGACCAGGCGCCACAGGCCTACGAGGCGTTCCAAGCCAAGACCGACGGCACCGTCAAGGTCCTGCTGTCGCCGTGAAGCCGAGCGGGGCTCGACGGCGCCGTCACCGTCCCGCCCAGCCGGTGACGAGGAATGACGCAGACCGTGCGGGGTATGTCACACGTGTGGGTCAACCCTTGGCACCCGACTGGAGGGCCATGACATGAGTACCCAAACAGTGGTGTGGATCATTGTGATAGCGGCCGTGGTCGTGCTGATCGCGATCGTGGTCGGACTGTGGCTGCGCTCGCACCGGGCCAGCAGGTCCGAGGCCGAGCGCGCTCGGCAGCGCGAGCTGGCCGCGGACGAACGGCGGCAAGCCGACGCCGAGATGCGCGCCGCGCAACGCCAGGAAGCCGAAGCCGACGAACTCGCCGCTCGGGCTCGCCGCGAGCGCGCCGAGGCCGACGAGATGGCCGCACGCAGCCGCCAGGAACGAGCGGTGGCCGCCGAGAACGAAGAGGCCGCCGAAGAACAACGCGCTGTCGCCGCCGAACGGGCTCAGGAGTCCGAGATGCGGTATCGCGAGGCCGACGCGTTGGATCCGGACGAGCACCGCGAACGCCCCTGACGGGTCGTCAGCAGGTGCGGACCGCGCTCGGGCGCGGTTCGCACCTGCGTCATCTCAGCGCACGATCACGGTGACACCGTCGGCCCGGGCCGGGATCAGCTCGCCGACCACCGGGTAGCCCGGCACGTCGCCGGCCAGCAGGAGCCCGCCGGAGGTCTGCGCGTCGGCCAGCAGGAGCAGCTCGTCCTCGCCGCCACCTGTCCTGGTGTCGTGGGCCAGCCACGGCCGCACCCAGTCCAAGTTGCGGCGAGTGCCGTCGCTGACGTACCCGGCGGCGATCGATTCGCGCGCGAGCGCGAGCACGGGGACCGCGCCGGCCTCGAGCACCGCCGTCACACCGCTGGCCCGGGCCAGTTTGTGCAGATGCCCGAGCAGGCCGAACCCGGTCACGTCCGTGGCACAGCGGACGCCGGCGTCGACGGCCGTCCGGGCCGCTGCGGCGTTCAGGGCCGTCATCGTGGCGATCGCCGCGTCGAAGACCTCGCCGGTGGCCTTGTGCCGGTTGTTCAGCGTGCCGAGGCCGATCGGTTTGGTGAGCATCAGCTGGTCGCCCGGCTTGCCGTGGTCGGCACGCATCAGCCGGTCCGGGTCGGCGATACCGGTGACGGCCATGCCGTACTTCGGCTCGGGGTCGTCGATGCTGTGTCCGCCGGCGACATGGCAGTGCGCTTCGCGGGCCACGTCGAGCCCGCCGCGCAGGACGTCCTCGGCCAAGTCGAAGGGCAGGACGTCGCGTGGCCAGCCGAGCAGATTCACCGCCACCACCGGCGTGCCGCCCATGGCGTACACGTCGGACAGCGCATTGGCAGCGGCGATACGGCCCCAGTCGTAGGCGTCGTCGACGACCGGGGTGAAGAAGTCGGCGGTGGCCACCACAGCCCGCGCGCCGTCCAGGCGCACGACGGCCGCGTCGTCGCCATGGTCCAGCCCGACCACCAGCTCGCCGTTGACGGTCGGCGGGTTCGAGTCGACGAGGCCCGCGACGGCGGCCTCGAGCTCGCCGGGCGGGATCTTGCACGCACACCCGCCGCCGTGGGCGTACTGGGTGAGGCGAATCTGCGACGTCGTCATGTCTTCACGATCTCCCATGACGGCGTGTTCACACCGGCGTGGAGCGGATAATCTCACAAGCGGAGGCGTTCAGGTGGCTGGTGCCCCTCCCGGTCTTCAAAACCGGAGTGACCCGGTACCCGGGTCAGGCGGGTTCGATTCCCGTCCGCCTCCGCCATCGCCGCGGGGAGGTCACGTGCAGGAAGCACAACCGCCGGACGCACGCCGCCGGGTTCCCCGGACCGACGACGTGCTGGCCGACCCGCGACTGGCCGCTGCCGCGAAGGTCATCGGCCGGTCGACGGTCAAGCAGTACGTCGTCGACGCCCAGCAACGCGCGCGGCAAGGCGACATCGCGGCTGACACCGTCGCCGACACCGCTGTCGCGGCGCTGCCCGAGCACGCCACCACGTTGCGCCACGTCATCAACGCGACCGGCGTCGTGTTGCACACCAACATCGGCCGCGCCGCGCTGTCCGCGGCGGCCGTCGACGCGATCCGGGTGGCAGCCGGGCACACCGACGTGGAGTACGACCTCGCCACCGGCGCCCGGGCCCGCCGCGGCCGGGGCACTGTGCACGCGCTGGCCGCGGCCGTCCCGGCAGCTGAGGACGTCCACGTCGTCAACAACGGTGCCGCCGCGCTCGTGCTGGCCGCTACCGCCCTCGCGCGAGGCCGCGAGATCGTGGTGAGCCGCGGCGAGATGGTCGAGATCGGCGACGGGTTCCGCCTGCCGGAGCTGTTGGCGTCCACCGGAGCGACCCTGCACGAGGTCGGCACCACGAACCGCACGTCGCTGTCCGATTACGCCGACGCCGTCGGCCCCGAGACCGGCTTCGTCCTCAAGGTCCATCCATCCAACTTCGTGGTGCACGGGTTCACGTCGTCGGTGCCGCTGGCCGAACTCGCTGAGTTGCCGGTCCCGGTGGTCGTCGACATCGGCTCGGGCCTGCTCGAGCCGGACCGGCTGCTGCCCGCCGAGCCCGACGCCGCCACGGCATTGCGCGACGGCGCGGCCCTGGTGACCGCCAGCGGCGACAAACTGCTCGGCGGGCCGCAGGCCGGGCTCCTGCTCGGGCGCGCCGATCTGGTCGACCGGCTGCGCCGTCATCCGCTCGCCCGCGCCGTGCGGGTGGACAAGCTCACCCTGGCCGCGCTCGAGGCGACGCTGCGCGGCCCGGAGCCACCGGCCTGGCAAGCGCTGCGGCGCGATCCCGCCGCCGTGCGAGCGCGGGTCGAGGCCGTGGCGCAGGCGCTTCGAGCGGACGGCGTACCGACCGAGGTCGTGCGGACGGCCAGCGTGGTGGGCGGCGGCGGCGCGCCCGGGGTGGAGCTGCCCTCGTGGGGCCTGGGCCTCGACGCCGCGCTGGCGGCGCCGCTGCGCACCGGGCACCCGCCGGTCGTGGGCCGGGTCGAGCGTGATCAGCTCGTCCTCGACCTGCGGTGCGTGGCGCCCGAGGACGACGACACGGTACGGGCCGCCGTCGTTGCCGCCGCGGAGGCGTGAGGTGTACGTCGTCGCCACCGCGGGCCATGTCGACCACGGCAAGTCGACGCTGATCCAGGCGCTGACCGGCATGCAACCGGACCGGTGGGCCGAAGAACGCCGCCGGGGGCTGACCATCGATCTCGGCTTCGCCTGGACGGACCTGCCCTCCGGCGCCACGGTGGCCTTCGTCGACGTCCCCGGGCACGAGCGGTTCGTGCCCAACATGCTCGCCGGTATCGGTGCCGTGCCCGCGGCGCTGTTCGTCGTGGCCGCCGACGAAGGCTGGATGCCGCAGTCGGCCGAGCACCTCGCTGCGCTGGACGCACTGGACGTTCGCCATGCCGTCCTCGCCGTCACCCGTGCCGACCTCGCCGACCCGGCGCCGGCGGCCGCCCAGGCCCGAGCCGAGCTCGCGCGCACCGCGCTCGGCGAGGTCGAGGCCGTTGCGGTCAGCGCCCCGCACGGCCGTGGGCTGGACGACCTGACGGCCGCGCTCGATCGCCTGCTGCTTCGACTGCCCGCACCCGACGCCGACGCGCCGGTCCGGCTGTGGGTCGACCGCTCGTTCAGCGTCAAAGGCAGCGGGACGGTGATCACCGGCACCCTCACCGCAGGCCGGCTGCGCCTGGGTGACGAGCTCGAGGTCGCAGCGTCGGGGCGCCGAGCCGGCGTGAAGGGGTTGCAGTCCTTGGGCCGCCCGGTGGACGTCGCCGCGGCCGTCTCGCGGGTCGCGGTGAATCTGCGCGGCGTGTCCGCCCACGAGCTGACGCGTGGCGATGCCGTGCTCTCCCCCGGCCGGTTCCGCATCGGTGACCTGGTGGACGTGCGGGTGCACGGCGATCCGAGCGCCGAGCTGCCCCGGTCGGTCATGCTGCACATCGGCTCCGCGGCTGTCTCCGTTCAGGTTCGCCCGCTCGGTGCCGACACCGCCCGGCTGCGCCTGGCCCGCCCGCTGCCGTTACGGATCGGCGATCGCGGCCTGCTCCGTGACCCCGGGTGGCATCACATCGGCGGCGGCGTCACCGTGCTGGACGTGTCGCCGCCGCCGCTGACCCGCCGCGGCGCCGCCGCGGCCCGCGCCGAGGTCTTGGCCACCCTCGACGGGCGTGCGGACGAAGATGCCGAGTTGCGCCGGCGCCGGCTGGTGCGCCGGGACGACCTCGAGCGGATGGGGGTCCCCGTCACCCGCCGGCCGGTGGCCGCCGACTGGCTGGTCGACGAGACGTTCTGGGCGCATCTCCGCAAGCGGCTGCCGCAGGTGGTGGACGAGTGGCGGGCCAGGCACCCGCTCGAGGCGGGGCCACCGGTGGACGTGGTCCGCCAGGCTCTGAGGCTGCCGGACCGGGCCCTGGTCCACGCGCTGGTGGACTCGCCGTTGACGACGAACGACGGGCGCGTGGTCCGTGCACGCGACGTCACCCACCTGCCGCCGGGCATCGCCGCCGCGGTGGAGCACCTGCGCGCGGACCTGCGCGATCACCCGTTCGCCGCGCCTGACCAGGCCCGGCTCAGCACGCTCGGGCTGGGCCCGGCCGAACTCGCGGCGGCCGAGCGGGCCGGGGTGGTGATCCGCCTGGCCGCTGGGGTGGTGCTCCTCCCGGAGGCGATGGCCCAGGCGGCGGCCGAACTGGCGGCACTCCCCCAGCCATTCACCGTCGCCCAGGCACGCACCGCGTTGGCGACGACCCGCCGGGTGGCCGTCCCGCTGCTCGAGCGTCTCGATCGCGACGGACTGACCCGCCGGCTGCCCGACGATCGCCGCCAACTGGCCTGAAGCCGGGCTAGCCGGCCTGGCCGGCCGCGGGGACGAAGCTCGCGGTCACCGGCTGGGCGGCGCGTCCGTCGAGACGTTCACGTTGTGGCACGACGGTGTATTTCGGATCCTTGGCGGCGGCCATCCCGGCCTCGAACACGCCGAAGCGGGTGCACAGCGCCCCGGCGAGCAGCGCGGCGCCGGAGAGCACCGACACCGCCCGGCTGCGCCGGCCGGCGACCACCCCGAGCGCACCAGCAGCAGCAAGCGCCCGTCCCGCGCGCATCCAGCGACCGGGCCGCCCGGTCTCGTACGGCTCGGCGAGCATGCCGAGCCGGGCGGTCATCCGGGACTCCGCGGCCAGCTCCATCGCCGCCCCCGTGACCGCCAGCGCCCGCGCCGCGTCGGCCTCGCCGCCGGTCGGCGCGGCCAGCACGCCCACGCCACCGCCGCTGAGCAGCGCGCTGCCGGCGAAGACGAACGGCAGCTCGCGATACGCCTCGTGCCAGTTGGGGACGGCGGTGTCGGCGACCAGGATCGCGGTGTAGGTCATCATCACCGGACTCAGCGCTGCCGCCCCGGCCTTGGCCAGCCGGGCGAGGCCCGGCAGTACCCCTGTGACCGACGACAACGCGGCCGCTCCGGACAAGCTGGCATACCCCGCGAGCACCCACGATCCGGTGTTCAGCGGCGAGGTCGGCTTGATGACGCGCAGCATGTTGAGAAACCGCTCCGGTCGGCCGAGGTCGTGGATCAGCGCGACGGTCCCCCCGGCCGCTCCGGCCGCCGCCGTGAGGTAACCCACCCGGGCGGCACGCTCGCGTCCGGTCAGCTCCGCCATCGCCGCCATCGCCGACGATGACCCGGCCAGCCCGCCGAGGAAGAAGTACACCGGCACGTCCGGCGTCTTCCACGTCGGCGACTTGATCACCGGCTGCCCGTAATAGGACCGGAACTCAGCGTCGGGGACCATCGAGCGCTCGGCACGGGGGCTCATCGCCGACTCCCCAGGAACGCCGCGACCACGGCGCCCGCGGCGGCCACGGCCGCGGCACCGGCATAGCGCCACATCGACGGCAGGTCCCTGGTCGTGACGACGGGATCCGGCGGCAACCCGTAGACTTCGGGCTCGTCGAGCAGCAGGAAGAACGCCCCGTCACCGCCCACGCCGTCGGTGGGGTCCGCGCCGTACAGGCGGGCCTGGCTCACCCCGTCGGCGTGCAATCGCTCGACGCGCTGCTCGGCACGTTCCCGCAACTCGTCGAGGACGCCGAACTGGATGGAGTCCGTCGGACAGGCCTTGGCGCAGGCCGGTTCCAGGCCGTCGCCGAGCCGGTCGTAACACAACGTGCACTTCCAGGCCCGCCCGTCACCCGGCCGGATGTCGATGACTCCGTACGGGCAAGCCGGGACGCAGTACCCGCAGCCGTTGCAGATGTCCTCCTGCACCACGACGGTGCCGAACTCGGTCCGGAACAGCGAGCCGGTCGGGCACACGTCCAAACAGGCGGCGTGGGTGCAGTGCTTGCACACGTCGGACATCATCAGCCACTGCAGTTCGCGGTCGGGCTCGGCGGTCTCCTGCCCACCGGAGGGCCCGCTGGCCGGCAGGCTCGGCATGCCGAGATCGACCGGTTCACGTCGAGGCGCGGTCTGCTCGATGAACGCGACGTGCCGCCATGTGCTGGCGCCCAGATCACCGGTGTTGTCATACGAAGTCCCCAGCAGATCGAGGCCGTCCTCGGGCACGAGGTTCCACTCCTTGCAGGCCACCTCACAGGCCTTGCAGCCAATGCACACGCTGGTGTCGGTGAAGAACCCCACCCGCGGTGGATGATCCTCGGGATATCCGCTGCGCGCAGCGACGTCGAACACGTCCGCCTGGGCGTCGGCCTGCGGGTCGCGCACTCGGTTGCTCACGAGGTCACCGTCCTTTCCCCACCCGGTGGCTCGTCGATGCCGGCGCGTCGCCGGTAATCGTCGAGGAATCTCAACAGCGCCGGCCCGCGCGGACGCCGTCCCGGCCGGATGTCGCAGGTTGCGGCCTTCGCCTCTTGAATGTGCACGTTCGGATCCACCACGACCGGCAGCAGCTCGTTGCCGGCGTCACCGGTGCTCAGGCCGTTCGGACCCCAGTGGTACGGAATCCCGATCTGGTGCACGGTCCGGCCCTGCATCGTCAACGGCCGCATCCGCTCGGTGACCAGGACCCGCGCCTCGACGGCCGTGCGTGCCGTCACCACCGTGGCCCAGCCCAGATGTTCCAGGCCCCGTTCCGCGGCCAGCTGCGGCGACACCTCACAGAAGAACGCCGGCTGCAGCTCGGACAGATACGGCAGGAACCGGCTCATGCCGCCGGCCGTGTGGTGCTCGGTCAACCGGTAGGTGGTGAACACGTACGGGAACACGTCGTGGCCCGGCTCCCCGGGCGGCGGATGGTAGCGGTTGGCTCGATGTGGATACATCTGGCGCGTCGGGTTGGCCTGCTGGGCGTACAGCACGTTGGCGAACGGCGACTCGTGCGGCTCGTAATGCACCGGCAACGGGCCGTCGAGCAACCCGGTGGGCACGTAGAGCCAGGCCCGCCCATCAGTCTGCATGATGAACGCGTCGGTTCCGGCCAGCGCGTGCTGCGCCTTGGCGCCCGGTTCGGGTTCGAAGTCCGGCGGCTTGGTCGCCTCGAAGTCGGGGACGTCGTGACCGGTCCAGCGCCCGGCCTCGCGGTCCCACCACACGTAGGCCTTGCGCTCACTCCACGGCCGCCCCTCGGGATCGGCCGAGGCCCGGTTGTAGATGATCCGGCGGTTGGACGGCCACGCCCACGCCCACTCGGGGGCGACCCACGACTGCTGCTCTCCGGGCTTGCGCCGGGCGGTCTGGTTGACGCCGTCGGCGTAGCACCCGCAGTAGATCCAGCAGCCACACGTCGTGGACCCGTCGTCGGCCAGCTCGGTGTACGACGACAGCAGGGCGCCGTCAGGCCCGTACCCGTTGATCTCGCGCAACACGGCGTCGGCGCTGGGCTCCTCGGTGTCACCCTCAACCGGATAGTCCCAGGTCAGGTCCAGAACGGGCCGGTCACGCTCGGCGGTGGAGCCGGCCAGCTTCGCCCGGATCCGGCGGCCGAGATGGTAGTAGAACCACAGGTCGCTGCGTTGATCACCACGCGGCTGCACGGCCTGGTGGTGCCACTGCAACAAGCGCTGGGTGTTGGTGAACGTGCCGTCCTTTTCGGTGTGGGCGGCCGCGGGCAGGAAGAACACCTCGGTGCCGATCTGATCGGTCGACATCTCGCCGGTCTCGATCTCCGGACCGTCCTTCCAGAACGTCGCCGTCTCGATCATCTGGAAGTCACGAACGACGAGCCACTCGAGATTGGCCAGGCCGAGCCGCTGGAGTTTGGCGTTGGCCGATCCGACCGCCGGGTTCTCACCGATGACGAAGTACCCCTTGACCAGGCCCTCGATCTGGTCGAGCACGGTGCGATAGCTGCCGTGGTCTCCGGTCAGCCGGGGCAAGTAGTCGAAGCAGAAGTCGTTGTCGGCGGTGGCCGCCGCGCCGAACCACGCCTTGAGCAAGCTGACGGTGTACGCCTTCATGTTGCCCCAGAACCCGGTGCTTCCCGCGTCGCTCTCGACGAACTTCGTCAGGTCGAGGTCGGCGTGAGCATGCGGCATCGGGATGTAACCAGGCAGGATGTTGAACAGCGTGGGAATGTCGGTGGATCCCTGAATCGAGGCGTGCCCGCGCAGCGCGAGGATGCCCCCACCGGGACGGCCGATGTTGCCCAGGAGCAACTGCAGGATGGCCGCAGTACGGATGTACTGCACACCGACGGTGTGCTGAGTCCAGCCGACGGAGTAGACGAACGACGTCGTGTGGTCCCGCCCCGAGTTGCGCGTGATGGCATCGGCCACCGTGGCGAACGTGTCGCGATCGATGCCGCAGACCTGCTCGACCACCTCCGGCGTGTACCGGGCGAAGTGGCGCTTGACGATCTGGTACACACACCGCGGATGTTGCAGCGTGGGGTCCATCTGCGGTTTCGCCGACAGCGACGCTCCGGCGGCGCCGTGGGTGTCGCCGTGCGCGGTACGCGCCGCACCCCCTTTTGGCATCTCGCGGCTGCCGGCCGCCGCCGCGGCCTGCGCGTCTTGATAGGCCCAGCTCTCCGGGTGATAGGTCATCGTCTCGGGGTCGTAGCCAGAGAACAGCCCGTCGAGGTCCTCGGTGTCTTGGAAGCGCTCGTCGACGATCGCCGCGGCGTTGGTGTAGGCGAGCAGGTAGTCGCGGAAGTCGAGCTCGTTCTGCAGGACGTGGTTGACCAGTGCGCCCAGGAACGCGATGTCCGAGCCGGCCCGCAGCGGAACGTGCAGGTCAGCCAGTGCCGAGGTGCGGGTGAACCGTGGGTCGACGTGGATCACCGTGGCGCCTCGCTGCTTGGCCTCCATGACCCATTGGAACCCGACCGGATGGCACTCGGCCATGTTGGAGCCCTCGATGACGATGCAGTCGGAGTTCTGTAGGTCCTGCTGGAAGGTCGTGGCGCCGCCACGTCCGAACGAGGTCCCCAGACCGGGAACCGTGGAGGAGTGTCAAATCCGCGCCTGGTTCTCGACCTGGATCGCGCCGAGAGCCGTGTAGAGCTTCTTGATGAGGTAGTTCTCCTCGTTGTCGAGGGTGGCGCCGCCGAGGTGCGAGATGCCCATGGTTCGGCGCAGGTGGCGGCCTTCCTCGTCGGTGTCCTGCCAGGTCCGCGCGCGCGTGTCGATGACCCGGTCGGCGATCATGTCCATCGCGGTGTCGAGGTCGAGGTCTTCCCACTCGGTGCCGTACGGCCGGCGGTATCGAACGACCGTCTCGCGGGTCGGCGAATTGACCAGCTGCTCGCTGGCGGCGCCCTTCGGGCACAGCCGCCCCCGCGAGATGGGGCTGTCGGGATCGCCCTCGATCTGGGTGACCTTGTCGTCCTCGACGTACACGTTCTGGCCGCAACCGACGGCGCAGTACGGGCAGACCGATTTGACGACTCGTTCGGCGGTTCGTGTTCGTGGGGTGAGCTCGGCGCTGCGCTTCGACTTGCTGGCCGCTCCCCGGCCCAGCGGGTCGTCCCCCGTCAGTTGCCGGTAGACCGGCCACTGCCCGATCCAGGTCTTGACTCCCACGGCCGTCCCCCTCAAATGATCATGTTCACTAGGGTATCGCCTGCTGTACCACCCGTACACGCCTCTTGATGCGACATAACTCCTCGTGGTGTACCCGACGTGGTGTACCCGGCATCACCGTGACCCATGCGCGACACGCTCGGCGGCGATCTCGGCCACACGCTCGAACCGGGCGAGCTCGCCCGCGGCAGATTCGCCTTCACCCCCGGTCAGCAACGCGAAGGTCACCAGGCGGAAGATCACCGCGCGCACCAGCAGCTGGGCACCGACCGGCCCTGGCACAGCCAGAGCGACCAGCTCGTCCCCGGCGTCGTGGTACAGCAGGCCGTCTGCGGCCACGATGGCGTCGGCGTAACCAACCGGTCGCCAATAGGGCGAGAAGTCGATGATCACCGGCGGTTGCCCGGGGGCGAACAGCACGTTTCCAGTCAGGTCACCATGCACGAGCTGTGGTCGGGCCCGCACCGGCCCGACCACGTCCCGCAGCCGCTGCAGCACCGTCGCCACGTGCGCCGGGACTCCGACGTCAGCCTCACCCCAAGCGACCTGGTCAGCTCTCGCCCAGGGATCGACACGCCTACCGAGCACCGGTGGCCGCTCGACATCGCGCAACGCCTGGTGGAAGGAACGACCAGCGGCCAGGATCTCGGCCCAACGACCGTCCGGACCGGGCTCACCCGGAACGTAGCGCGTCGCCGCCCAACCATCGACCACGAACGCACCGGAGGTGGCACGGATCGGATCAGGCACCCGAAAATCGTGGCTTCCCGCCAGCGACGCCAGCACGCCGGTCGTCCATACGGCCACGGCATCGTCGCCCGCAGGCTTCAGGACCACGTCGCCCACCCGAACGCACGTCCCCTCCCCTCCAGGAAGCCGCTGGACGGGTCCATCCAGCCCGAACTCCACCAGGACGGTCGCGGGCGGCACGGCGGCGGCGTCGTCCTCGCTCACTTCGACATCATCGTCCTGGCAGCCGACACGTGCACGGAAATTTCCGTCGACCGACGTTGCCGAACCCAACGCTGCACCCGTTCCCGTAACCTCGGGTGGCAGGGCAGGTGATGTACACGTGGCAGCGGTGATCGGCGTCGTGGGTCCCCACGATGTCGTCGATGCCGTGATCCCCTACTGCTTCGAGCAGGACGACGTCACCGCGCTGAGTCTCGACTACGCGGACGAGGCCGAAGCACCGGCCATCGTGGCCGCTCAGGCCGACAACGTCTCCGGTTGGCTGTTCACCGGCATCGGCCCGTACACGCGAGCCGAACGAGCCGGCGTCATCGACCGCCCGGCCGTCTACCTCCCCTACACCCGCGAGGCCTTGCAGCTCGCGCTCGTCGGGCTGTTGCGGTCGCACCAGGACATCGACCGGCTGTCGATCGACACCATGTCGAACAACGCCGTCCAGCACTGCTTCGAGCACGCCGGGATCGACACGTCGCACATCCGGGTCCTTCCGTTCCGGGCGGACCTGACCACGAGCGACTACGCCGAGTTCCACCGTCGCGCCCATCGCGACGAGACCGCCGCCAGCCACGCCATCACCTGCTTGTCCTCGGTGCACGAACTGGTCGGTGCCGAGTTGCCGACGATCCAGCTGCGCCCCACCAGGCACGCGATCCGCAACACGCTGCGGCACCTGAAACTCAGTGTCGACGAAGCCGCGCTCGGCCACGCGCAGATCGTCCTCGGGCTGGTCGAAACCTCGCCGGGTACGTCGAACGTCGTCCGTCACCTCACCGAGTTGAACGCGTCGGTGGGGCAGCGTCCGGACGGCACCTTGCTGATCGCCACCACGCGCGGGAGGCTGGCCGCGGCGAGCCACGAGTTCACCGAACTACCCTTGCTGAAACGGCTGGCCGAGCTCAGCGACCGGGTCCACGTCGGCTTCGGGTTGGGGCGCACCGCCGCAGAAGCCGAACTTCTGGCCCGTCGCGCCTTGACCCGTGCCCGCCGCGCCGGTCCCGTCGCTGCAGTGCTCTCACGGCGCAACGACGCCGATGTCGTCCTCGCCGAGAAGGCGCCGGCAACGGCGGGACGGCCGCAGACTCTCGACGAGCTCGCCCAGCAGACTGGAATCGCGTCCAACACGCTGAGCGTGATCCAGACCCTCGACGGCGACGTCCCGGTCACCGCCATGCTCCTGGCCGACCGGCTCGGGCTCCAGGCCCGCAGTGCGCGCCGGGTTCTGGCCAAGCTCGAGGGTGCCGGGCTCGCCCAGCGTGCCGGCGAAGCTCCCAGCGGTTCCCGCGGCCGCCCGGCCACCGTCTACCGGATTCAGCTGCCGTGAGCAGGACGATCGGCGTGGTGGCGCCGCACGACCTGATGCCGGGCATCGCCTCGGTCGTGCGCGAGCAGCCGGGCACCGTCGTCCTCGAACTGGCCTACCGCGACGACACCGAGGTGCCCGGGCTGGTCGGCGCCAACGGCACCGAGGTCGACGGCTGGTTGTTCTCCGACATCGTTCCGTACGCGGCGGCGCTGGCCGCACCCGAGCCGCCCGCCGCTCCTGCGGTGTACGTCGAGTACAGCGGCCCCACCCTGGCCCAGGCCCTGCTGGTGCTCTCACGGCGCGGCCACGACGTCGCCCGGCTGTCCATCGACACCCTGCCCGCCGACGACGTCAAGCACACCTTCGGTGAGGCCGGCGTCTCGACCGACGACCTGCACATCCTGCCGTTCTCCGCGGGCGTCACCACCGCCGACATCGTCGAGTTCCACCGTCGCCGTCATCTCGGGCCCGCGCGCGCGGAGGTCGCCATCACCTCCGTCTCGGCCGTACACGACGCACTCGCCCCCGAGATCCCGACGTTCCGTCTCGCGCCGCTGGCTGCCTCGGTGCGCATCGCGTTGCGCCACCTGCTGCTGACCGCCACCAACCAGCTCGCCGAGGACGCCCAGATCGCCGTCGGACTGATCCAGACCTCCCATGGCGATACCGGCCTGGCCTCGGAGGTGTCAGCGCTCGGCGGGAGCCTTTCGACGGCCATCGGCGGCTCACACCTGCTCATCACCACCCGGGGACCGCTCTACGCCGCGACGTCGGGCTTCACATGGCTGCCGATGCTCGGACGGCTCGCCGACCATCACCGCGTCGTCCGTGTCGGCCTCGGCCTCGGCGACACTGCCGCCGCGGCGGAGACCCGAGCGCGCCACGCTCTCGCCCGGGCCCGGGTCCTGGGCGACGTCCGGGCCGTGCTGTCGTTACGTGACGGCACGGACATGGTGCTGGACGTGCCCGCCGCGCAGGCCACCACCGACACCACGAGCCTGTCGGTCCTGGCCCGACGCGTCGGCGTCGCGGTGTCCACGTTGCGTTCCCTGCAGGCACTGCGCGAGGCCACCGACGACGAACCCATCGTCATCCGCGACATCGCCGATCACCTCGGCATCCGCGTGCGCGCCGCCCACCGGATCGTCCAGCGCCTGGAACTCGGCGGGCTGGCCGAACGGACCGGGCAACGCAAGTCCGCCGGCGCAGGCAGGCCGAACACGCTGTACAAGCTGACGGTTTGACGCGTTCGGCGGCCGAACCTCGCCACGCCGATTCTCCGGCTCCGTCGTCCAAATGATCATGTTCACTTGCCAATTCCCTGCCACACCACCCATGCACGCCTTTTGGTGCAGCACAACGCCTCGTGATGCACACGCTCCAGTCGCAGGCGCGGGCCGCGCGCTCCAGGATCAGCCGCGCCTGGTACCCGGTGGCGTCGAACCCGATCGGCATGGCACAGTCGCTACCTTTCCGGCGAGGCAGGCACGACGGAGGGGCGACAGGTCCGTGGAAGCGCTCGGTGTGGCATTGACGGCGGCGTTCCTGTACGCCCTCTACTTCGTCGTTCGGGCCGGAGTCCGCGACGGCGTCCGGCAGGCTCTCAGCGATCGGGCCGCCGATACCGGTGGCGACGACGGCGCTCCGATCACGGGCGGGCAGCAAGACTGACGGCACCCGCCTGTGTAGGGAACGCGCGGGCGACAGTGCTTTGACGGACACCACGAGGTCTTCTGTTGCACCAGAAGGCGTGCATGGGTGGTGTGGCAGGGAATCGCCAAGTGAACATGATCATTTCACTGGCGCCGGAGAAACCGGGTGG